>NZ_JBJMLX010000100.1:0-33047 GCF_045805085.1 Niastella sp. | reverse complement strand
GAAAGGCGCAAGGTCTGGTGGTGCGCCCCTATACCGAACATGCTCAAAGCGATTCGTCTCCCTGTTTAAAATATCTAATCCGCCACCTAATGTACCAATCCATAGATGCTGTTCCCGGTCTTCAAATATTTCCCACACATTATTATTTGCCAGGCTCTCAGCATCACTATCACTATGCCTGTAGTGTTTGAACTTTTTTCCATCGAAGCTGTTGAGACCGCCAAAATATGTCCCTATCCAGAGAACATTCTCATGGTCGATACACATGCTTACAATTATGTTATTGCTCAGGCTGTTTTTATTGTTTGGATCGTGCAGGTATTGTTTAAATGTATTTTGCTTCCTGTCAAAAAAAATCAATCCGCCGCCATTGGTCCCAATCCAGAGATTACCGGATTTATCTTCAACAAACCGGTTGACATCGTTGTATGGAAGGCTCTTTATATTTGATTCTATGTGACGATAAAGCGGGAAAAGTACAATGTTACTATTCAGATAACTAATGCCCTGTTTAGCAGAACCCATCCAGATAATGCCATCATTATCCTTATATATTGTCCTTATACTGTTCTGGCCGAGGCTCCGCGGATCTTTGGGGTCATTGAGAAGATAACTGATACTGAAGTTGTTTTTTTTATCAATCAGGTTTACACCGCCATGATCCGTTGCCACCCAGATCAAGCCCTTGTTATCCTGAACAACCTGAGTCGCCAGGTTTGAATTCAGCCTTGATGGAAATGAATTTTCATTAAACTGTCTGATCGAATGATCCTCCGGATGAAAAAGAAAAACTCCACTATTGAGGGCCCATAGCCAGATATCGCCATCAGTATCTATGAAAAGGTTAAATGGATTATTTTCTTTGTTCAGATTTTGGATCACGGTACTGGAGAAAATGATCTTGTTTGAATTCATATCATACTCCTGTAAAAATCCATTCTGAGACACGAGCCATAATTTCCCATCTTTCGTTTCTTTAATAGAACTAATTCTATCCAAACTGTTGACAGGGAGGTTCTGCCTTAAAGATTTTGCTTTTTTACCTGTACCTGAATAGGAGTATAGCTCAAGATTGTCGTAAAGAAACCAATATCTCCCCTTGTTTCCTTTTACGATATTGCTGACCGTACCGGAAGGCAGACCGAGAGATTGCAAATAGCCTTTATTATCTGCATCGAATTTTTCTGTAGACGAATTATAAATACAGGCTCCCTCCATTGTCGATACCCACATTTTTCCACCGGGAAGCTCATAGAGAGACTGAATACTGTTATCAGGCAGCGAAGAGCTGTCATTGTAATTTTTACGAAATACCCTGAAGGAATAACCATCATAGCGGTTGAGGCCAGACATGGTGCCAAACCATAAGAAACCGTCCTGGTCTTTTAGTATAGCATTCACCTGATTATTTGAGAGACCGGTGTAGGTATCTAATTTGGAAAAATTATAATGCTCATTTTGAGCAAAAACAGAAAGCGATTGTAACAGTAAAACTACCCAAATAAGAAAACGCATCACATCAAGTTTAATTCGGGAGAACTTCGCACCTGGCAGCATAGATTCCGCTTCATAAGCCAATAAAAGTAAAGTTAACAAAAATGAATATATCAATTTACGCCATTACTTTATAAACTCCTAAATCCATAAAAGGAATAATCTTTTTCCGCATCCTGTCTTTGAGGAAAGATTTCAGGTGCTTAATAATTTTGCCAACGCTGTTTACTTTCAGCCCTTTGATAACTTCCTTTCTTCTTAGTTGAATAATATCGTAAGTAAGGTGTCCGCAACAAAGCACTGCTAATAAGGATAGTTCCAATCGTCATAGGAGAAGGTCTACCATTATTCGCTCATAAAGCCAAGGAGACAATTTTCGAGCTTTTAAAAACTGATACTTTTAGTACTGGAATTGTGCAAATGACTTATCGACCAAGGAGAAAAAAATAAAAAACGAACGCACAACACACAATAAAAAATATAGGGTTGAAAGTCCTAAAATTGAAAGACATATTATTTGTTCTTTCACCTCAAAAGCACCAGGAATTATAAAGGGGTTCTTCTTATTCAGACTCCAGAAAGTCTATTCCTAAAAACTATTTGTTCTCAGGTTTGCCCCCTCGTTTACTTTTTTGAAAGTCCTTGGGACTCATGCCGAACTGTTTTAAAAAATTTCTTCCAAAATTCGTTTGTGACCGGTAACCGACCATAACCGAAACCTCATAGATCAGGAGATCATCGTTGGCTAATAATTCGGCGGCTTTTTTCAGCCGGGTAATATTTACAAGCTCATTGGGCGTCAGATCGGTCAGTGATTTGATCTTGCGAAACAGGCTGGTGCGGCTTAGATTCATCAAACGGGCGAGCTTGTCTACATCCAGGTCGGTATCATCGATGTTTTTTTGGATCGTCGAATCCAGTTTTTCCAGGAAAAATTCATCGGAACGCGTATAGGCCATCGAATTCAGCTTTACGTTAGGGGAGTGCGCAAAATACTGCTTAAGCTTTTTGCGGTTGTCGAGCAGGTTGGCAATCTGCGCCAGCAACAACTCGGAATCAAAAGGCTTTTCAATGTAGGCGTCTGCTCCTAATCCCAGCGCTTCTATTTTCGATTGCAGGGTGTTTTTTGCTGTTAATAAGATAACGGGAACATGGCTGAATTCAACATCCGATTTTATAGTCTTACAAAGCTCAAACCCATCCATAAAAGGCATCATAACATCGGTAACTACCAGGTCTATGGATTCGTTCTTAAGAACTTTGATTGCCTGAATGCCGTCCCTGGCAACCTGTACCTGGTAATGCTCGCTTAGCTCGTCGGCAATCACCTCCAGCATCTCCGGATTATCCTCCACCAAAAGTATTTTCCGTTTCATATGTGAGATTTAATCGCCTGCAGGGATATTCTTTACTGAATTGTCTTCACACAGACTGTCATTGACCGGCATGGTAAATGTGAATACGTTCATATTGTCTTCCGGCGTATCGAGCACCAGGCTGCCACCATGCAAACTGGCCAATGAAAGGGCTAAGGCAAGTCCGATACCCGTACCGGTTGGGTTTTCTGTATGCCGGATACGGAAGAATGGTTTGAAAATATTTTCCTTCAACTCGTAAGGTATGATATTTCCGTCATTTTTGACTTTAAGCGTGAAGCTGTTGTCGCTGTTAAAATACGGCAGCAGGCTGATGCAAACGCTGGTGTGCGCATATTTAACCGCATTGCTGAAAAGATTATAAATAATTTTATTAAAAGCATCCACATCTATGCAGGCAAACAAGGGCTCCTGCGGAATCTCCATTTGAAAAGATATGTTGTTTTGTTCCGCCAAAGTGGTAAACCCCGAACAGGCTTCGGCTATTAATTGATTGATTTCCTTTCTTTCGAAATACAATTGAACATTCTTCAGTTCCGTTTGCCTGAAGTCCAATAGCTGGCCGCTCAGCTCGATGAGCCGGTCGGTATTCCGTTCCATTATTTGTAAGCTATTGCCAATCTCGGCATTGAATCCCAGTTTCCTGATAACCTTTTTAAGCGGCACTTTAATCAATGTCAACGGCGTCTTTATTTCATGGGCTACATTGGTAAAAAAATCAATTTTAGCCTGTAACAGTATTTTTTCATTCGTCAGTTCCATTTCAAGCATCTCTTTCTCTTTTTCGATTCTCAGGAGTTCGAACTTTCTTTTGTTTTTTTCATTTACCCGGCGATGATAGTAACGCACCAAAACAAAGATCAGTAAAACGAAAAAAACGGCGTACAGGCTGTATGCCATGCGGCTCTGCCACCATGGAGGCAATATCGTTATGAGTAAATTTGTTTCCTTGCTCCATCGATTGCTGGTGAAGGCTTTTACGCGGAATACATAGCTTCCGGGAGCCAGCTCTGTAAAGCTTGCCCGCCGGCTGTCCTTCAGATAGATCCAGTTATTGGTAAGGCCCTGCATCTGGTAGGCATATTCGACCATCTTCGGCGCTGAATAATTCGGCGCTGCAAAGTCTATATTAAAGATGGACTGGTTGTGCCGGAGCGTGATTTGCTTTGTGTACAAAATGGATTGCTTCAAAAGCGAATCGGGACCGTCCGGGGATATTTCCTGACCGTTTACCTGGAAATTGGTCAGGTAGATCGGTGGCATAAATGTGCTTTGCTCAAAATGGCTGGGGTGAAAACTAACCAGCCCTTTGGTGCTGCCGAAATACATGGAGCCATCGGGGGTTTTAAAGGCCGAGTGATAGTTGAACTGATCGCTGATTAACCCGTTTGAGGTGGTAAACACTTCCACCTTTCCCGTCGAAGGATGAAATCTTACCAGGCCTTTGGTAGTGCTGAGCCATAGATTCTTTTTCGCATCCTCCAGGATGGATAAAATAAAATCGCTTGGGAAGCCGTTCGCCATGCCAAAGCGGGTAAAGTTGCCCTCCTTTTCATTCCATTTGCACAATCCAGATTCGGTGGCCACCCAGATAGTGCCGTTGCTGGCCTCGTATATCGAAGTTACCCGGTTGCTGATAAGACTGGTGGGATCTTTTTCATCGTAGCAAAGGCGATCTGTTTTACCGGCATATTTGCTTCGCAGGTATATACCATACCCGAATGTTGTAACCCACAGCCGGTTTTTCCGGTCTGCAATGATAGATGTGCACCAATATGGGGGAATGCCGTCTAAGGCGCTAAAGTTGTTTTTCCCCTTGTTAAAGATATATGCACCGCTGGCGGTACAGATATAAATTTCACCGGCTTTGTCCTGGTAAATGTTATAGATGTAATTATGCGTAAAACCATCTCTCCATGCTTTAAAACGTCTGGTGACTTTCCTGGTTCGAATATCCATAATGTCAATGCCATGCTCGTAGGTCCCAATCCATAATTCGTCTCCGGTTATCAGCAGACCGTGTATTTCAAAATAGGAAATACTGCCTTTTTTGCCATCTGCTTCAAAATGAGTGAACCTGCCGGTGGCAGGGTTGAACATATTCAGACCTTCATCTTCGGTGCCTATCCACAGGTTTCCGTAGCTGTCCTGCCTGATATCTCCTACCACGTTGCCGTTCAATGAATTTTGGCCCCGCTGGGGGAAATATTTTGTGAATACGATTTGGTTGGCGAAGTAGTTGATACCACCATAGTAGGTGCCAATCCATATGCCACCCTCATTATCGCGGCACATGGAAGTGATGGAATTGTCGTTGATCGAATAAGGGTTGTTATAGTCTTTTTTGATTTGCTGCACCGACTGATTTTTCCTGTCATAAATAAACAGGCCCGAGCTTGTCCCAAACCACCATTCTTCTTTAGCGGTCTCTACGAAGTTCTTAATGAATAAATTTGCATGCTCATCGCCACTCAAAGCAATGTCAGTATAAGTATAATGAACCGGGTCGAATACTTTGATTTTATTGTCGGAGGTTCCTGTAATAAAATGTCCGTCTGATGTTATATATAAGCATTCCACCCAAAGACGGTTAGACGGCGCGGAATGACTGAATAAGTTAAACCCCGAGAAACTATCGGTGGCAAAGTCATATTTTTCCAGCAGTCCCCGGGATGTTGCTACCCAGAAGGAGCCATCAGGACTGTTACAGAAGGTAGTCGCCGTAAAATAGGCCTCCTGGTCATATTGTTTAATTTTTTCCGTGCTTCTGTCATACCTGCAAAGCTTATAGTATGACAACAGCCAGATATTGCCTCTTACATCTTCATCGATCTTATCGATAAACATGTTGGAGGTAGCGGCGACAAAGGAAAATTCTTCGGTAACAGAGGAATACCTGAACAATCCTCCCTCTGTTCCAACCCATAGTATTCCCTTTTTGTCTTCGTACAGGCAATGAATAAAATTGCTTCCGATCGCCTTTTTGTTTCCTTCTATCTTTTTAAATACTTTAAAAGAATACCCGTCATAGCGGTTCAGGCCGTCTTTGGTGCCGAACCACATAAAGCCCAATCGGTCCTGCAAACTGCAGGTAATGCTGTTATTCGACAGGCCGTTTTCAACCTCAAGATGTCTGAAATAATGAGGGCTGGCATGCAGTAAGCCCGACATAGTCGTTGCAAGGAAGGAGATGCACAGGTATTTAAAGAATGGCAATTGTAAAATTTACACTTTTAAACAATATGACTAAAATAACGTATTTGAGGCCTTAAAAAAAACAAAGCATTTTTTTTGGACCCTGTTCCGTTCCATCCCAACCGGGCTTGGTACGTTTTGTTGAAATATTGGTACGCCTGATATAAAAGGCGCCAAAGTTTTGTCATTATTTTAACGCAGGATTCTTGGTTACATAAAAACTGCCAAATGAGACAACGATTACGATTGCAAACACCTGAACCGCGGGCTCCGGCTCCTCTTTCATTCACTCACATTTTCCGGGACTTTATTACCGCCCGGCTCTCATAAACGAAATACCGGTTATAATAAATAAGCCAACTGCAGTTCCTGCTATGCCTGGGACAGCGGTAAGGCTTTCGCATTTACTCACTGTAAATGCAATAATGATTTTGCATGATAGATCCGGTATCTGAAAGAGAACTCCTAAACCGAAAAAATTGCGTATGAAAAAAATGTTATTGCTGAGGCATGCCCTTGCTGTTTTTATTTTTTGTTCACTCTCCGTTATTTCTGCCGGGCTTTACGGACAGGAGAATGAAATAACCGTCAAAGGCAAAGTCCGTTCAGATTCTTCAGCCATTTCTTCTGCCACTGTTACACTCAAGAACAATCCGAAAAGGTCCGTCATTGCGGATGAAAAAGGCAACTTTGTTATAAAAGCCCCGGCCAATGGCACATTGATCGTTTCGTCCACCGGGTTCGAAACCCAGGAGATAGAAATACAGGGTAACAGTTCGATTGGTATTTTGATGAAGGCCAAAGACACTAAGCTTGGTGATGTTATTGTGGTGGGCTATGGCACCCAGCGAAAAACCACGCTCGTAAGCTCTGTTACATCCATCGATGTGAAAGAGATCAAAGGGCCCACCAGTAACCTTACTACCATGCTGGCCGGTAAAATTCCCGGTCTCATTTCCTTCCAGACTACGGGAGAGCCCGGCAATGATAATGCCTCCTTTTTCATCAGGGGCCTGGGCACGTTTGGTGCGGGGAAAGTAAACCCGCTGATATTGATCGACGGAATTGAATCGTCGACGACAGACCTCGCCAGGCTGCAGCCCGATAATATCTCGGGATTTTCTGTGCTGAAAGATGCAACGGCTACGGCGGTGTATGGTGCACGCGGCGCCAACGGTGTGATCCTTGTTACCACCAAAATTGGTCAGTCGGGCAAAATGAGATTCAACGTGCGGGCTGAAAATTCTTTTTCTTCCAATACAAAGAACCTGGAGCTTGCCGACAATATTTCATACATGAATCTTGCCAACGAGGCGGTATTGACAAGAAATCCTTTGGGTGCGGTTTTATATTCGCAAACCAAAATTGATCATACTGCCAGGAAAGACGACCCTTTAATATATCCCGACAACAACTGGATCAGCGAGCTTATAAAGCCCGTGACTATCAACCAACGGGCGAATGTGAACATCAGTGGCGGTAGTGATAAGGCAAAGTACTACCTGGCGATGAGTTATAATCTTGATAATGGGAATGTCCGGAAAAATTCATTGAACGGGTTTAACAATAATATCAAGCTTCAAAGCTACTCCATACTGAGTAATGTTACTTTGAACCTGACGCCAACGACCGAAGCGTTTATAAGTCTGAAAGGCCAGTTTGATGATTATAACGGGCCTATTCCGGGCAAAGATGAAACTAACCACGATCTTTCCGGAGGTGCTACTGTTTATCACAATGCACTTTATAGCAACCCGGTTGCTTTTCCGGCTGTTTACCCTTCCAGCTACATGCCTTATGCCACACATCCGCTTTTCGGGAATGCGGTGATACCCGGTTCCACCAACAATCTTTACACAAATCCGTATGCACAGTCGCTGTCCGGTTTTCAGTCCACCAATACCAGCACCCTCACGGCCCAGCTTAGCTTAAAGCAAAACCTGAACTTTATTACACCCGGGTTGTCGGCCAGGGTAATGTCGTATACAACACGCTATGCAAATTTTGCAGTTACAAGGCAGATCAGCCCCTACTACTATACTTCGAGCATGGTTGATGGGAAATTGTCGGGGATCTATCTTATCAACGACGGCAGCATAGGTAACCCCTTTGCCGTTCCAACAGAGTATTTAACTTATGCGCCGGGCGACAAGACCGTGAACAGTACTTTTTACGGCGAGGCGGCGCTCAACTATAGCAGAAACTTCGGCCAAAAGCACAGCGTGGGCGCTATGTTTATCGGTACACTCCGCAACTACCTGACAGGCAATGCCAAGAACTTGCAATTGTCATTGCCTTCGCGGAACGAAGGTTTATCGGGACGGGTGACCTACGGCTATGATAACCGTTACCTGGTTGAATACGACTTTGGATATAACGGTTCCGAACGTTTTGCCGAAAATCACCGTTTTGGGTTTTTCCCGTCTGTGGGCGCCGGTTGGGTGGTGTCAAACGAGTCTTTCTTTCAACCGCTTACCAATGTAGTGACCAATCTTAAATTCAGGTTTACCTACGGTTTGGTGGGTAATGATCAGATTGGCAAGGCAGACGATAGGTTTTTCTATCTGTCACAAGTGGACCTCAATGGCGCCCTGGCAGGAGGCTTTGGTAAGCTCTACAACTATAGCAGAAATACGGTGAATACGGCCCGTTATGCAAACCCCGAGATCACCTGGGAAAAATCCACCCAAACAAATATTGGTATGGATCTGACCTTGGTGAAAGATGTGAAAGTAACGGTGGATGCGTTTCACCAGAAACGCAGCAATATCCTAATGGTCAGGTCAACCATTCCAACCACCATGGGATTGCAGGCGACGCCTTCCGCCAACGTAGGCGCCGCTCAAAGCGATGGCGTGGACATAGCGCTGGATTACCAGAAAACGATTACAAAAAACTGGTGGGCCACGGTGAGGGGCACTTTCACGTATGCAAAGAGTAAAGTATTGATAAACGAAGAGCCGGCCTATGCGGCGAATAACGCCAACCTGTCGCATGTAGGCAATTCGATCAGCCAGATCTACGGTCTTGCTGCCGAGCGGCTATTTATCGATCAGATAGAGGTAAACAATTCGCCTACCCAGTTCGGAAATGTATTGGCAGGCGATATCAAATACAGGGATATTAACCAGGATGGGAAAATAAGCGTCGCCGATTTTGTGCCCATGGGGTATCCCACTACACCGGAAATGCAATACGGCTTCGGATTTTCTACCGGGTATAAAAATTTCGATATAAGCGCCTTCTTCCAGGGAACGGCAAGGGTGTCATTCCTGATCGATCCGATGGCTATCTCGCCGTTTTTTAACCAGCATGGATTATTGAATGCGATCTCACAGGACCACTGGTCAGAGAATAACAGGAACTCCTATGCCTTTTGGCCGCGGCTGAATATAAACAGTGATTATGTAGGCGGGGCGCCCACCTACAACAACAATTATGCTTCTTCCTGGTGGATGCGCGATGGCTCGTTTATGCGGCTCAAGTCGGCTGAGATCGGCTACAATGTATCGCCCGCAGCACTTAAAAGATTCCATTTGGGTAGCGCCAGGGTGTATGTAAACGGAACAAACCTGCTCACCTTCAGCTCATTTAAGAATTGGGACCCCGAAATGGGCTCTTCTGGCATGGGATATCCTATTCAGAAGGTAATAAACATAGGCGTTTTACTCGGGTTTTAAAATCATTAACAGCACACACATGAATCATCCTTTCAATAAAAAATACAAAGGTCTTACCACGAAGCGCCTGCGCCTGTTTGCGGCGATGCTGGTGACCGTATCGATTGCCGCATCCTGTACGAAAAAATTCCTGGACGTTGTACCGGATAACGTTGCGACGGTTGATAATGCATTTACCTCGAAATCGGAAGCAGAGAAATATCTGGTTACCTGCTACTCTTATCTTCCCTATGAGGAAGACCCTACTTATAACCCCGGTCTTACGGCGAGCGACGAAACCTGGATCGAGGACAACGAGATCCACATCCGGTCTACCAATGTGGCCCAGTTGCCCAGGGGCGGCCAGAATACGTCCGATCCTATTATCAATTATTGGGACGGCAGCAGGGATGGCGCGCTTAACAGCAATGGGAACGGTATGTTCAGGGCCATCAGGGACTGCAACGTGTTCCTGGAAAATATAAGCGATTTGAAAAAGGTGCCGGATCTGGATATAGATACGCGGCAGCGGTGGATAGGGGAGACAAAGTTTTTAAAAGCCTATTATCATTTTGTTTTGTTCAGGGCATACGGACCTATCCCGGTAGTAGACAAAAATATACCGATCAGCGCACCGCTGAGCGAAACGCAGGTTAAAAGACAGGCGGTTGACAGCGTTGTAAACTATATTTCGGATCTGCTGGATTCCGCAGCGGCAACGCTTCCGGCATCGATTGCAAACACCGCTTCCGAACTGGGGCGTATTACCCAGCCGATAGCCTTAAGCTTAAAAGCTAAATTGCTGGTGTATGCGGCCAGCCCCCTGTTTAATGGAAACCCCGACTTCGCCACGCTGCAGGGTAAAGGCGGGCAATCGCTTTTCAACTCAACTTATAGCGCTGACAAATGGCAAAGGGCCGCAACGGCCTGCAAGGCTGCCATTGACGCTTGCACGGCACAAGGCATCTCACTGTATACTTTTCAAACACCGGCCGGCACCACACTCACCGATACTACTGTAAAGCAAATGAGCATCAGGAATGCCATGAGCGAGCCGTGGAATAGTGAATTGATATGGGGATTAACCCATACCAATTTGGGCTTTAATGCCTTCTTTCAGGCAATAGGCGGCGGCGCCTTTGACAGAACGTATATACAAAACGGCGGTATCACCTATGGTAATGCCCTGATGGGCCCTACCTTAAAGATGGCCAGGCTGTTTTATACCCAGAATGGTGTGCCCATAGACGAAGACAAAACACTGGATTTTTCCAACTATTCGGCCCTGCGTGTTGCCACCCATGGAGAAAGATTTAACATTAAAGAGGGTGAAACCACCGCACGGCTCAATTTTGAAAGAGAGCCCCGTTTTTATGCCAATATTGGTTTCGACAGATGCATATGGTACATGGCCAACAGCCCTTCCCATTCCGACGAAAACACCTTTTACCTGTTTTGCCGTGCCGGTGAGTTTGGGCAAAACTCTCCCATACCCATCACCACCATGTACATGAAGAAAGTATTGAACTGGCATTTCGACTGGAATACCCGGCTTTATCTCGTTTATCCATATCCGATGATACGGCTGGCGGATTTGTACCTGTTGTATGCCGAAGCATTGAATGAATCGGGTAATGCGCCCTCAGCAGACGTTTACACTTATGTAAACCTGATAAGAGCAAGGGCCGGGTTAACAACCGTTCAAAACGCCTGGTCTACATACAGTAATAATCCCACAAAATATACCACCAAGGCCGGCATGCGCTCTATTATACAAAGAGAGCGTGCTATAGAATTATGTTTTGAAGGACAAAGGTATTGGGATCTGTTGCGGTGGAAAACAGCGGCACAGGAACTGGCTGGAAACGTTACTGGCTGGGACAGGACAGCCAAAACCCCCGATTTATTTTATCGTGAGCTTACATTCTATACCAGGAGGTTCGTGGCGCCCCGTGATTATTTGTGGCCGCTGCAGGATAACGATCTTTTGAATAATCCTAACCTGGTGCAAAATCCTAACTGGTAAATCCTTCTAACTTATCAAAGAAATAAAAAGATGGGAAAGAAAAAATTATTATACATGTTGCCATTGTTTTTAACAATGATGGCAGGTTGCAAGCGGGAAGAATTTAATACGCCTGCGGATACCAATAACAATCCGCCGGGACTGGTCTCCAACGTTTCAGTAACCAATCAAAACGGCAAAGCAGTGCTGACCTACACGCTGCCGGCCGATAATGATCTATCATATGTAAAGGCAGCCTATGAAACCTCGCCGGGAGTGGCTACGCAAGTGAAAGCATCGCGGTATACCAATACACTTACAGTGGACGGATTCGGAGATACATTACAGCACACCATTAAACTGTATGCTGTGAATTCCAGCGAAAAAGCATCTTCGGCGGTGGATGTTATTGTGAAACCGCTTACCCCGGGCTATATTCAGGCCCGGCGGGCTCTCACCGTGTCGGTTACCTTCGGCGGGTTTACCATTACTGCCCAAAACCCAGCGCGGGATAACCTGGCTATTATTCCAATAGTAGATACCTCCGGCAAGGGCCTTTGGGTGCAAACAACCGGTATGGACAATCTTTACGGCAACGACACAGTGATTACGGGCACCGTCAGAAACCAGCCTTCGGTGGCAAGGAAATACGGGTTTGTGGTAAGGGACAGATGGTTTCACTATTCGGATACCCTGTTTTTAACCCTGACCCCCTTATTCGAACAACAATTGGATAAGAGTAAATTCAGCACGCTGGTACTGCCAAACGATGCCGTGGTTTTAACCAACGGGGGAACTACATGGCCTTACTATATGTATGATGGGAATTATAATCCCGGATGGCCTTCCACTTACTTCACTGTAGAGAGCTCAACGGTGCCGCAAATGGTTACCCTCGATCTGGGCCAGCAGCATACTTTCAGCCGGTTTCAAATAAATCCCTACAAGGAAGTAGGCAACTTTTACTATGTGAGGGGTAATGTGAAAGATTTCGAGGTGTGGGGTTCAAATAGTCCCGATCTAAGCGATCCGGTAGGGTTGAATAACCTTCCCGGGGCTTCCTGGACAAAAATAGGCACCTACCATGTTACCAAACCTTCGGGGTCGGCTTATCAAACGGAAACAACAGCAGATCAGCAGGCGGCCTTTAAAGGATGGCAATTTGATTTTCCCACCGGGTTAAGTAATTACAGGTATATACGGATCAGGCAGTTATCGAACTGGCAGGGAAGCTATTTCATTACCATTGCGGAACTGACGTTTTGGGGGAATTAGTATATTTTTTAACGAGTAAAATTCTTCTATGAAGAGACAAATAAAAATAATAGCGTTTTTTACCTCTATAGCGATCTATATAATTTCCTGCTCCAGGGAAGATGCTTATAAGTCCAAATACGAATCCGGTGGGGCAATTATATATTCTGGTAAAATGGATTCCGTGAAGGTATTTTCAGGAAGAAACAGGGTAAAGATAACCGGCCTGTTTTTTTCCGATCCCAACATCGTCAAATACCGTGTTTTCAGCAACAGCCGGCGCGATTCCGTAGAGGTGGCCATTAAAAGGTCGGCAGGCGTTGATACGGCCAGGCTTTTTATTAATAACCTGCAGGAAGGTACCCAGAGCTTCGAAATAAGAACCTACGATGCGGCAGGAAATTCCTCGGTTCCCGTGTTTGTTACCGCGAGCGTATACGGCGATAACTATCAAAATTCCCTCGTAAACAGGGGTGTGGTAGATGCGTCCCTGCAATCGAACGGCTCGGCCCGTATTACGTGGGCCGACGTTAGCAGCGATGCCGGTGTGCTGAACATGGAAATTAAGTATACCGATAATAGCTCACTGGCGCATGATACCATTATTCCTTCTGTGGCAGTTGGCCAAACAACGTCGCTGCCTGCCATTAAGGTTGGCACCGTGTTTTCGTATAAAACGGCTTTCCTGCCGAATGCGACAGCGATTGATACTTTTTATACGGTATTTCAAACCCACAGTGTTAAAGCAGATGTTACCAGCGTTTACCTGTCTAATTGCGGGCCCGACTTTAAAGGCCAGTTGGGTTCCGACGGAAGGTTCGGTACACTGAATGCTCCCTGGGTTACAAATGCCGGGGCCATGAATAAGGGTTCGGGTACGTATGGTGGCTATCAGCATGCCGGGTGGCAGTCTACCGGTGTTATCACCTGGGAAACCTGGGGTAACACGCCAGTAGTGGATGGCAGGATCTATCAACCTACGTCGTCGCCACTCCCTGCCGGCAGCTATACGGTGTCATTTACTTACTACTCTGAAGTGCAACAAAACTCTTCCTTTTATTTTGTTGCCGCCGCCGGGGGCAGCGGAATACCATCGTTGAGCAACCTTTCAAGCGCTTTAGGGTATGCCGCCCTGTTTAACGGCGCCAACATCGGCGCTACCTCTCCTAATGTAACCGAGACGAAGAGCTTTAACTTCACCTTGTCCACCCCACAGGTGGTGTCATTGGGCATTTTGGGAAATATCGTAGGTAGCGGTAACCCGGGCAGCTATTTTGAGATAAGAAATATTTACCTGGTGCAGAATTAGTAATTAAGAAAACACTGTATGTCTTGGTTAAAGAAAACCGAAGGTAATTGAGATAAACTTAAAGTAATAAAACCTGCAAAATAAATGATTTGCAGGTTTTTGCTTTTCAGGCAAACCTGGGTTTACTCATGAAAGTTTATGCAAATCATAATGCAACAGATATGCAATTACGATACGAGTCTATAGAATCCCTTAAGGTTGGGTTGACTGACTTTACGCATATTACGACAGTAAATTCCGGACATTACATTCAACTGGAGGAGCCTGAACTTGTTTTAGGTAATATCAGACTATTGTTGTCAAAATTTCCTTAACAGACAACCAGATAAGTATTTTTTAACTGTCTGGTTTCTTTGGAATATTGATTACCGTTACTATTTTTGGGGCCAAACCCTTATTCTGGCATATAAAAATAGTTCCATATAAACCCATGAAGTTATTCATAACCCAAACCATTAGCATTATACTCCTGCTTGTTACCTTTTACCCTGTTTTTTTTGCAGACTATGTTTATACTGATGAAGCGCATCAGCTTTGGCACAACGATGACAATACCAATTTCATCATTTTTTTTGAAGTGGGTAGGGCATTGAACGCGCTTATTATGCAAAAGTTATATCCCTTATTGAAAAGCATGAACCAATTAAAATGGGTCAGGGTGGCTTCATTGGCAGGCTGGGCGCTGGCTATAATTGTTTGGAATATTATTCTGAATAGTTGGAAGAAGGTCTTTCATTTAAATGAACGTTGGGTACTTTTTTTAAGCATTTGTCTTCCCTGTAGCATTACATTAGCCATAGTTATTGGTTGGGCGGTGCACGTATCGGTCTTCCTCGCTTTTATCATGGCGCTTGTAAGCGGGCACCTGCTGTTTATGCACTTCTATGGCAGGAAAGACCTTCGAATTTCGCCGGTCAGAACTATTGCGATAGTACTATTGGGATTGGGGTCGTTATTTCTTTACCAGCCCATGTTCGGCGCTTTTCTGTTGCCTTTCTTTTTGTGTCATCTTAACGACCGGTATAAAAAGATTGACAGGGTTATGTATATCGGCGTAGGTTGTTATCTGGCAGTTTTTTTACTCTACTATATACTTTTTAAATATTTATTTTTTTTATATGGATTAGAGGCCAGTGACCGTACTGTCCTGTCGCTGGACCCATTGGGAAAAATATCGTTTTTCTTTTCTCAACCCCTGGCACAGGCATTCAGCTTTAATTTTCTGTATAATATGCATGGCATTTTTTCCCAGGCATTTTATCCGCTTATGTTGGGCACCTGGTTGTTTTCTGTATTTGCTTTTGATAAGGAGCAGAAGCTGATTCAAAAATTTGCCTATGTTGTCAGGATGCTGTTATTGATGATGTTGATGTATATGTTTGTATTGCTGCCCCGGGAAAACTTTTCTTCTTATCGCACCATGCTTTGTTTAAATCTCGCCGGAACTATGTTGTTGACAGATGTAATAATAAAGTTGTTCAGCAAGAGCAGGTTCAAAAATAGCATTCCTTACCTGGCGTGTGTGATTGTCGCTGTTGTGGCCTGGTGTAATTTTAATCTGAATTTCATCAGACCGCTTAAAAAGGAATACCAGGCTATTCATACTTACTTTCAGCATAACTACGATAGCTCAAAAACAACCATCTATTTTGTAAGGCCGCAGGATAATTTATTTAAAAGACTCTATAATCAGAATGTATATAAAGACGAATTTGGTTTGCCCTCTTCTCATAAGGATTGGACGCCCGAGCCGCTGATTAAACAAATGGTGTTTGAGTCAACAGGTGACAGAGAAAAGGCCAGGCAAATGCCTGTTATTAACCTCTCTTACGAAGAAAGGGATAGTGCGAAGGTTGAAGCAGGATCACTGATTATTGATGTAGAGAAGATCTTAGTAGATTAATGAAATCAGGTAATTAGTCTATTAATTGTTATAATACTTCGAGTCATCCAAAAAAATTTTCACTTCCGCCGTATCCGCATAATTTAACCGGATGATCTGTTTTATGGCCAGTTGTTTGTCTTTTGCCTGGCGGTAGTACGATTGACAGATTGTATAACCCATGAAGTAACCCAGATCGCCCATGGTATTTGTGGTAGTGCCGTTGTATAGCCAGTTGGCGTAATTGTCGCCATACATTTCTTTTTTGAATTGTAGTTTCAGCTGTTGTTCGTTCTCTCTTCCATAGATGAGATATGACTGGTTCAGTTGCCTGCTCAATACCAGTTCAGTAATAAAATCACAGGCGCCTTCATAAATACATTGTCCCAGCAGGTTTTTACCCTCTGCTTTTTGTTGGGCATGAACATATTCGTGTATAATAATAGGAATGATGTCAACAGTAGCTTTCGGTTTAAAGAAATTGGCCAGTCGTTTATCAGGGAATTCTGAAACAACCGTATGTTGATCACCCATGGCAATTTCTGAAGCGATCAGTATTACCGAATCCTGGGTAACACCTGCGGCACGAATGGCGCTGATGGTAAAGTAAACTTTTGCCGGCTTCGTGTCGGGATAAACAATTTTGAGTTTTTCAAGGTAGGTTTCGATGGCCGGTAGTTGGGGTGGTATTGTCAGCGTGCTGATCCTGATCGATTTCCAAAACAGCGGATATTTATTAATAGCTACAACCAGTTTTTTAGCATCAAAACTACGCAGGTGCATAAATTCCTTGAGTCCGGCTGTGCCCTTATCAATGTATAACGACTGCATTATTTCAACCTGCCTGCTTGTATCCTTTACGGTTTGAATGCTGTCGAACGCCTTCCAGAAATGGTCAATGTCGGAAGTGAAAATATTTCCTTGCGTTTGAGCGAAAATGCTAAAGGAACAAGTCAGAAAACAAAGGATCAGTCTAAAAAAAACAGGTATTCGAAAGCGCATTTGTTTGTAATTACAATAAAGTTAAGGTGAAGAGCGATGAAATATTAACCTTTTGTAAAAATAGTATACAGGATACATATAAATCAAAAATCCTGCAAATCAACGATTGCAGGGTTTTTGATTTATTCCAGGCGTAGCATCCTCTATCCATCTTCTCCATCAGTGATCTCACTACCTGCGCCTGTAGTGTCTTCTTCCGTTTCAGGTTCTTTTTTATCAGAAAGATTTTCATTAGCCCTAGGATTAGGGTTCTTTTTCACAGATTCCGGTGACTGGCCATTCACAAAGGCGTTTTTCTGCGCTTCTTTTTTCGGATCTTCCTTTGCTGATCTTTTCAGATCTTCATCACGTTTATTGGGGTTCATATACTTTTTAATTAAAGTACTAAAAGATTATGCCAGGTAGCGCGTTGGCACAACCTGGCATTCATTACATGATTTGAACATTTACGCATGTTCATGCACGCCCTCTGCAATTTCTTCCAACATTTTTCTGTTGAAAGCTTCCAGGTCTTTGGGGCTGCGACTGGTAACAAGGCCATTATCCACCACCACTTCTTTATCAACCCAATTCACCCCTGCATTTTTAAGGTCTGTTTTGATAGAAGGGTAGGAGGTCATGGTACGCCCTTTTAAAAGGCCTGTTTCAATCAGTAATTGCGGGCCATGGCAAATGGCAGCAACCGGTTTGCCGGCATCCAGAAAATGTTTTACAAATGCCACGCATTTCTCATTGGTCCTTGCATGGTCCGGGTTCATCACCCCACCGGGAACAACCAGCGCATCATAGTCTTCGGGATTAGCTGAATCTATTTGCACATCAACCGGCAATTCCTGTGACCAGTGATCGTGGTCCCATGCTTTTACTTTGTCTTGTTGGGGAGAAATGATCTGTGCATTGGCGCCTGCATCCTTCAATGCCTTTAACGGACTGGTTAATTCAACCTCTTCAAATCCATTCTCTGTAATTATTGCTACCCGCTTTCCTGCTAACTTTTGAGTTGCCATACTATAAGGTTTTTAAAATGAGTAATTGAATTTTATCGTCTCATTTTAAGCATAAAAACCATACCGCGGAAAGGCATACAGACAGGCTGTAATTGCTGATTTTGCTCTACGGTTTTAATAGAGATGCACCATTGTTTCAACCATTGAAAATGGCGTGTATGGCAGGACTTTTGTTGGCGGGGCAGGCTTTTTGCAATTTAAGGCTATATACCTGCATATATGGAACAAAAAGGATTTTTATGGTGGCAACGGGGTATTATCTACCAGATCTATCCCCGGTCGTTTCAGGATACAAATGGCGATGGCATTGGCGATCTGAAGGGGATCATCCGTAAGCTGGAATATTTGCACTGGCTGGGTATAGACGTCATATGGGTCTCGCCCATTTATCCTTCGCCCATGAAGGATTTTGGTTATGATATTTCCAATTACACAGATGTGCATCCGTTATTTGGATCAATGGCAGATTTTGATGAATTAATTACACGTGCTCACACATTGGGCATGAAACTGATCCTTGACCTGGTGCCTAATCATACCTCTAATGAACATCCCTGGTTTATCGAATCCAGGTCGGGGCGCGATAATCCAAAGCGCGACTGGTATATTTGGAAAGACGCACAGGAAGACGGCAGCGTACCGAATAACTGGCTGAGTGTTTTTGGTGGTAATGCCTGGGAATGGGATGAACAAACCCGGCAATATTATTATCATGCTTTTTTAAAGGAACAGCCCGACCTCAACTGGCGTAATCCTGAAGTGCAACAGGCAATGTACAACGTTATGCGGTTCTGGCTCGATAAAGGCGTTGATGGTTTCAGAATAGATGTAATGTGGCATATGATCAAGGACAGTCAGTTGCGTGATAACCCCTTGAATCCTGATTACACCGATCTGCAGGCCGATTACAACCGGTTGTTACCTGTTTACTCCACCGATCAGCCGGAAGTGCACGATATTGTCCGGCAAATGCGAACACTGGTAGATAACTATGGCGAGAAAGTGATCATAGGAGAGATCTACCTGCCTATTGAAAAACTGGTAGTGTATTACGGTGTCGATAACCTGGGCGCGCATTTGCCATTTAATTTTCAATTACTGACACTTCCCTGGGAAGCTTCAAAGATTTCTTCAGCGATCGATGCGTATGAAGCCGCCCTACCGATAAATGGCTGGCCCAACTGGGTATTGGGCAATCATGATCAACAACGCATAGCCAGCCGGGTAGGTCTTGCGCAGGCAAAGGTAGCGGCCATGCTGTTACTAACGCTCAGGGGTACGCCTACCATTTATTATGGGGAAGAGATAGGAATGAAAGACGTTCCCATTGAAGAGGATCAGATCCGGGACCCGCAGGGGCTGAACATGCCTGGTAAGCATCTGAGCAGGGATCCCGAGCGAACTCCTATGCCCTGGGACAGCAGTACATATGGGGGTTTCAGTAAGGAGCAACCATGGCTACCACTGGCAAGGGATTACAAACGAGTGAATGTACAGAAGCAACAGGATGATCCTTTTTCGATGCTGACGTTTTACCGCAGGCTGATAGAAATTCGTAAAAAAGAACCCGCATTAAGTATTGGCAGTTACCGTCCGGTATATTCAAATCATCAACTCCTTTCCTACATCCGGGAATGGAATAATGACAAGTTCCTGGTGATATTGAATCTGACCCCTGGCGTTTGTTATTTTACCCCTGCCCATATAGACCTTAAAGGGACAATAATAATAGCTACCCATTCCGAACTGGAAGGTTTGCCGCTGAATGGAACATTTGGTTTGGGCGGCGATGAAGGTATATTGGTAAAACTGGAAGAGTAAAGGATTTTACATGTGCAAAAAACGGTCGATTTGGTTTAATTCAATTAATGCCGGATATGATACCATTTGTAGCCATACGCATCCAGCATAAAAGGGTGCTTGTTGTCAGTAATTGTAAGGTGGCTCGAATCTGCCAAATCAACCAGGTCTTTTCCAGCCAGATCGTTGGTGGAAAGGGTTACTGCCTGCGCCTTTTTGCTTACATTATGCAGCACCAGTAAGGTGGTTTGCTGCCAGCGATATCGAATGGCTAATATGTTGGGAGAACTGGTTGGTACGATCTCCCAATCACCAAACCCAATTTCCGGACAGGCCTTCCGGAACCGGATGAACTGTTTTATGGCATTCAGCAAAGAGGCGGGATCGGCTTTTTCATTTTCTACATTTACGTGGGGGTAACCATACAAACCAGTATCTATAACCGGTCGAATGGTTCTTGTTGCGGTGGAAAATCCGGCATTCGAATCTGCCGACCATTGCATAGGCGTTCTTACTGACAGGCGTTCATTTAAGGTTAGGTCATCGCCCATGCCAATTTCCTCGCCATAACGGATAACAGGCGTGTTAGGCAGGGAATACAGCAGACTGTACGCCAGTTTCAGGAATTGCAAATCGTTGCCCAGCATGGGAGCCAGTCGCCGTCTTATGCCCCGGTTATATAAGTGCATATTATCATCAGGTCCAAATTTCAGATAAACTTTTTCTCTGTCTTCATCACTTAATCTGCCCAGGTCTATTTCGTCGTGGTTGCGAAGGAATTGCCCCCATTGGCATTCTTTAGGATATTTTCCCGTTGCCTGTAACGCTTTTATCAACGGTTCCACTTCCCCGGTAGCCAGGGCATAAAATAAATATTGATTGGCGTAAAAGTTGAACATCATCTGTAGCCCCTCGTGGTTCTTGCCAAAAAAGTCTTCATTTTCTTTTGGCATTACATTGGCTTCACCCAAAATGATCGCATCAGGCTTTAAAGATTTCAGAAAGTTATGTGTTTGTGAAAGCAGTCCGAACTGATGATCGAAGATCTTTCCTTTCTTTTGCGGGACCTCAATAAAAAAGGGAACGGCATCTTCCCTGAAACCATCGATGCCCATGCTAACCCAATGCTTTATTATTTTCAGGCATTCTGTCTGCACAGCCGGGTTCTGCGTATTCAGGTCCGGTTCAAAGTTGTAAAAGCGGTGATAGTAATACTTTTTTGCCAGGGTATCAAACGTCCATATTTCATGTTGAACGCCTTCGAATGCCATTCCTTTGTTTTGGTTGGATGGCCTGTCGGTTGACCAGCTGTACCAGTTAAAATAAGGGGAGCTGGGATAGGCCCTTGCCTGTTGAAACCAGGGATGTTCATTTGAGGTATGATTAAGCACCAGGTCAATGATTACCTGCATGTGATGCTTTTTCACTTCCTGAACAAACGTTTTGAAATCATCCAGGGTGCCCAGCCGGGGATCAACTGCGTAATAGTCGGTAATGTCGTAACCATCGTCCTTTCCCTGGGAAGGTTGAAAAGGCGCCAGCCAGATGGCGGTGATGCCCAGGGAATCGAGGTAGGGGAGCTTTTGTATCAACCCTTTGAAATCGCCCATGCCATTACCATCGCTGTCCTTAAAGACTTTTACGTCAAGGTTGTAAATAATACTGTTTTTGAACCAGTAAAAGCTGGTTGAATCTTTTGGTATAGCGTGTGGTGGAATAGTTGCTTGATCTGTTGTTTTTTTCTTATACCATAAAAAAGCACCAAGTGCTATTATAACGATAACTACCACTGCAAATACTAACGTTTTCTTCATTCCTGATACTGCCATAATTTCCATACCAGAACACGGGTACATTGTTTCAGAATAAAAATGCTCAATCTGAGATGGGCTGTGCAACGGTGTTATAGGAATAAAGATTGCATAATTATCGGGGATTTAGTATTACTGATTATATTATGGAAAAAGAGGATATTCATTTGTACGATTTATACCGGATCTTATTCGGAAATGCTCCTATATTGTTTCTGGTAGAAATTGTTATCAGGTCTGTAATCACGTATATAATACTGCTTGCTGTTATCAGGGGATTAGGCAAGCGAATGAGTGGACAATTAAGCTTCACTGAAATGGCGGTCATGCTGATGCTGGGCGCCATTGTTTCCTCTTCCATGCAAATACCGGATCGTGGTATTGTTGAAGGCTGTTTTGTACTACTATTGGTATTATTGATACAACGCTTTATTACCCGGAATATGTTTAAAAGCGCCCGGCTTGAAGATAAAATACTGGGGAAGATGTTTCTGCTGGTAAAGGATGGCGTATTGCAAACAAAGGAGCTCTCGCGCGAATATATTTCCCGCACCCAGATCTTTGCCGCATTGCGTTCAAAAAGCATTATCAACCTGGGAATGGTAAAAAGGTTATACATCGAAACCAGCGGGGCATTTACTATGTACACCTATGAAAACGAGCGGGCGGGTTTATCCTTGTTGCCCAGGGAAGATGAGGACTTATTTAACTCCCAGCAACTGGTTAAAGATAAAATGGTATGTAATATCTGCGGAGAGATCTATGAAGTAACCCAGGTGCCGGAAATATGTGACAACTGCCATAGTAAAGAATTTGTACAACCTGTTCAGGGTAATAGTTTACACTAATAATGCAGTATGAAAAAGGAAGAGATCCATTTAGACGACTTATACCGGATTCTGATTGGACAGGTGCCGCCTGAATTTTTTATCGAACTGATCATAAGAACATTTTGTGTATACGCCATGATCATGTTTGGGATGAAGTATATGGGTAAACGCATTGCGGCAGACCTGAGCAGGAGTGAACTGGCTGCCCTGTCTACCCTGGCTGCCGCCACAGGGCTGGTGTTGTTATCTCCCGAAAGAGGACTGATTAGTCCGCTGGTGGTGTTAGGGGTCATATACCTTATACGTTTATACGTAAATAAAATGGACTATTCCAGCAAACGTTTTGAGGAAGCCGCGGAAGGGAAAAGAAGTACCCTGGTCAGTGATGGAGAAATGCAATGGCATGAAATGAGAAGATCGCGCATCAGCAAAGAACAGGTATTTGCCCAGTTACGCGGCATGGGCATTAAACACCTGGGCCTAATAAAACGCTTTTACATGGAAGCCAACGGCGGTTTTAGTTTAACGAAGGAAGCAACCCCGCGGCCGGGTTTGCCCGCCATACCTGAATGGGATACCGAATTCTTACAGGAACAAACGCGCTGGCACGAATGGATGGTATGCGCTAATTGCGGGCATCGGCAGCAACCCACAGAAACAGATTGCCCTGCCTGCAATAATAAGGTATGGGTATTCCCAATAACTGATTCAGAAGAAAAATAAGCAACCATTCTGTCACAACCATCAATATTCAAACACTAATGCCAAGCACAAGTTGAGACTATGCCAATAAATATCTGCCGCATATCATCATGCACAAGCAAATGGCAGATAGTATACTGATGAAATTGAAGTAATACAATTGATTTGATCCTTCTCCCCGGTTAACTACAGGCATAATTTTTTCTGCTGAATATTTTAATTCCCCTTAAGCCTTTTTTCTAGCAGTTATACTTATTGGAAATAAAAAGCTGGTAACAGTTACTGTGGATGCACGATTGCCCGCACAGCTTTTATATTCATTTATTTTTAAAATTATAAATCGACCAGGTATGTTTTACCATGTAAAAGAATTACAATTCAATGCACGGGTATCTAAACCCGATCCTGCATTTGCTTCGTTACTATTAGAACAATTCGGTGGCGCCAATGGTGAACTGGCGGCTGCACTGCGGTATTTTGGCCAGGCATTTGGCGCCAGAAAACCATTTCCTGATAAGTATGATTTGTTAATGGATATTGCCACGGAGGAATTCAGTCACCTGGAAATTGTAGGCGCCACCATTCAAATGTTGTTGACGGGTATAAACGGTGATCTGAAGAACGCTGCTGAAAATTCCGAGATCATGCGATTGCTGGATGGCAAAGCCGCTAAAGAACAAATGATACATGAAGGTATGGTCGCCCCTCAGTTCCTGGTAGGCAGCGCAGGCACGCCTGCTTATACCAATACACAGGGTGTTCCCTGGACGGCCGCTTATATCAATGGCGATTGCACCGGCGACCTTACAGCCGATCTCAGAAGTGATATTGCGGCCGAATCGCGCGCTAAAATGGTGTATGAATACCTGTTACAGTTTACTGATGATCCATATGTAAAAGAAACCCTGATGTTTTTAATGACCCGCGAAGTAGCCCACTTCCAGATGTTTGAAGCAGCATTGGAAACCATTAAGCCCAATTTCCCGCCAGGAGTGTTACAGAGTGATCCCAGATACAGCAACCAGTATTTTAATATGTCGAGTGGCAACGATTATACCGGCCCCTGGAACAGTGGTAAAACAAGTGAAATGAAGGAAACCTACCAATACATTGAAGACCCTATCAGGTATGTAATGGAAACGAATGGTTTGCAGGACCAACAACCGCAAGGTACAAACCGGACGATGGAAATGGTTGAACAAGCCGATCGTGAATTGAGCCAGTTGCGTAGCGAGGAGATCAATATTGCCGCCCCTATGGATGAAGAACAGGAATGGAATATGCCTTCAGAAGACATGAATGAAAAAGGAAAAACAAAAACAAAAGCAAAAGGTAAAGGAAAAGATACTTTATAGTAACTATGATAAGTTATAACCAGGAAAGCACGTCTCCGGAATTAAAAAGCGGGCCTGCAATAGATATCGTCTATTACACAGACCCGCTTTGTTGCTGGAGCTGGGGAATGGAACCGCAATTGATCCGGTTGGAAAAAGAATGGCCCGGCGCCATCAATTGGCGCTATTGCATGGGCGGACTATTACCTGCCTGGAATCACTACGTTGATAATCATAATAGCGTTCAACGGCCGGCACAAATGGGGCCGATGTGGATGCATGCCAGCGAAGAAATGGATGTGCCTATTGCGAATCGCATTTGGGTAGATGACCCGCCTGCATCTTCTTATCCGGCTTGTATAGCTGTAAAATGCGCGGAGTTGCAATCGGCTGAAGCGGGGAAGTTGTATCTGCATTTTGTTCGAAAGGCTGTTATGATGTATGGATTGAATATTGCCCGACAGGAGATATTGTTGCAGGTGGCGCAATGCGTAGCCGGAATAAACAAGGAATTCTCCCTTACGCAATTTGAGGAAGATATGACAAATGACCGGGGAATGGAGGCTTTTCGTACAGACCTGCAAGAGGTGAAGTATCGCGGCATCAATCGCTTTCCAACCATGCTCATTAAACAGGACACATCAACCGGAATATTGATAACCGGTTTCAGACCGGTGGAAGAATTGTTACGTATTCTCAAGGAGAAATTTCCTCAATAAATATCTTTTCGTTTATACAGTTCTTCCCAAAGCGATTGCTCTGATGCTTCGAAAAGGGTTGTGACAGATGCCTGTACGGGCAGCCAGCTTCCTTCTTCAATCTCCCCTTCCAGTTCCAGCGCATCCCAGCCACTGTAACCGATGAAGAGCCTGATATTTCTTTCCGCATCACCGGCGGTATTGATATACTCAACGGCCTGTTTAAAATGGCCGCCGTAGTATACGCCATCGGCTACCGGCGTGCCTGGTGCAATAAAGCCGGGAATGCGGTGAATGAAATACAACTTTTCTCTTTCTACCGGTCCACCCTCATACAGTGGGAATGGCTTGCTGTTGCGAAACTCCGTCAATTCATTAAACTTTCGCTCAAATAACCGGTTCATCACAAAACCCAGAGCGCCCTTTTCATTGTACTCAGTAATGTAAATGACCACTTTGTCAAAATAAGGGTCTTCCAGCGAGGGCGCGCTGATGAGAACTGAACCAGCTTTAAGTGTATGATTAGCCATAATTGAATAGGGCACAAAGATACTTTCTCCTGCGTAAATTGTTTGTTAAGGAAGGCTAAGCCACTCATTTACAGTTCAAAATAAGGGGCAACATGCAACCTTTTTATTTTCCCGCCCATCTGGTATGCATTATTTCAGCCAACAATTTTTACAAAATGATGAAACGCCTGCCATTTATTGTTTTATTGACATTTACGGTGCCGGTCTTTTGTTGGGCCCAGTCAGATAGCAGCGCCAAAGCCGCAGCGGCTATAGTCAAATCCAACGCAGAAGTGGAGAAAAAAGCGGCGGAATGGTCGGCCGGTTTGAAACTGCCCGATGCGGAAAAAGAGAAAAGAGTAACCGCGGCTATTACCACACATTTGAAAACCATTCGCGACTGGAACAATGAGCATCCTGCCAGTACGGTTCCTGCAGGCATTAATCCGGCAACCGGTAACAAACTGTCTGACATGGACCGCCAGATCATAGCCAATTCCGCCATGCCCGCTACCGTGCATAAGGACCTGATGGATGCCCTGAACAAGGACCTTACGCCCGAGCAGGTGGAATACATTCTGGACCAATACACCATTGGTAAAGTGGCCTTTACCATGAAGGGGTACAAGGCAATCGTCACCGACCTGAAACCTGAAGAGGAAAGCAAAATTCTGGAGTATCTTAAACAGGCGCGTGAACAGGCGATAGATTATAAAAGTATCAAACAGGTGTCTGCTATTTTTGAGATCTATAAAACCAAATGCGAGCAGTATTTGAACAGCAATGGCCGCAACTGGCACGAATTGTTCAAGGCCTATGTTAATAAGGTGAAGGCCGAAAAAGCAGCGGCTGGTAAAAAATAATCAGTGATCGATTTATAAAGAAAGGCTCCCGAAGCAATCGGGGGCCTTTTTGCGTACCTAAACGATCTGTAGTAATTTGTGTATTATGAAGATCATCATTATCGGCGCTACCTCGGGCATAGGAAAAGAACTGGCTCAACAATACCTTGCGTTGGGCCATACGGTGGCAGTTACCGGCAGGCGGGCGGAATTGTTGCTTGAGTTGAAAAAGCAATATCCCGCCCTGTATACTGACTGCTTTGATATACAGGCCGATAATGCCGTGGAACGATTACAGTCGATAATAGCCAATATAAGTGGTCTCGATCTGCTGATCTATAGTGCTGGTTATGGAGATCCTTCAACAGACCTGGTGGCTGAAACAGAAATTGATTCCACTGCCACCAATGTGATGGGTTTTGTGAAGATAGCCACGGTTACGTTTAATTATTTTCTGCAACAGGGTTATGGGCAGCTGGCGGTGCTTTCTTCAGTAGCTGCGCTTAGGGGCAATAGTTGGACGCCTGCTTATAGCGCCAGTAAAGCATATGTAAGTAATTACGCAGAAGGCCTGAACATAAAAGCCCGGAAGCTACACGCCAATATTATAGTAACGGATATTCGCCCGGGTTTTGTAAAAACCAAAATGGCCAAAGCGAATGGGCAGTTCTGGGTAGCGCCGGTTGATAAAGCTGTGCGGCAGATCAGAGCGGCCATCGCCGCAAAAAAGCGGGTAGCCTATATCACCAAACGCTGGGCGCTTATTGCATTCATTTTAAAAAGGCTGCCTTATTGGGTGTATAGACAAATAGGGTGAGGCGCTCCATTGTTTCGTCAATTACTTAATAGCACGCGTAGAATCGCCTGGGGCAAACGGATGATCCTGCTTCCACATGGCAATGAAGGACTGTCCACATGATTTGATGTACGAATAATAATCGTATTCTGTTTCAAAGCCCTGGATCGTTTCATAGGTAGGGCGGTATTCAACCATAAAAGAATCCAGCGCCGGTGAAGTAAGCCCGGTTATGCGTCTTACCAGGGCCTTGTTGAAGCGATGGTCTACATATTTATCCTGCTCTTGTCGTACCAGAAAAGCCTGGAAGCGTTCCAGTCTTTTCATCTTTTTGGCATTAAAGATCGCGTCAAAACTAACGCCTAAACCAAAGCCTCCGGGTGTGGTCAGGTACTCCGATTCATAGTCGAAGATCTTTTTGTTTTCCAGGCGATTTGCCAGGGAGTCCATATGATAGCTGGGCGGTTTCACGTATACGGATGGCAACATGTCAACCGAAACGGGCAGGCTGATGTCCAGCGGCTGATCGGGCGGAAGTCTGTTAACAAGAAATCTTTCGGTGGATTTCCCGAGGTACGAAAAGTAGATAGAATCGCTATTGGGCACTTTTATGGAATAGCGCCCCAGCGTATCAGTAAGGGTGCCTATACCGGAAGTGCTCAACACGCTTACATTGGGTACGCCAAAACGGGCCTGTTTATCATAAACGGTACCTTTGATCACTACCTGGGCAACGGAAATGCGGGATAGCAGGATCAAAAAAAGCAATAATATATGTCCGCGAAAAATTATAATACACTTCATTCTTGCCTGATTTAAAAGGCATTAGTTTCTGGTCGGAAGTTTTTCCCGGGTGTGCGCTGTAAAAATAAAAATTTCCTGGAAATATTAGGCATAATAGACAAGATGGCTGTTTTTACAGACGAAACCTTAATTTAAAAAGCCCCTGACGATACTGGAGGGGCTTTTAAGAGATCAGTATTATTACATATGAGTAGCTTAAAACTTGATCTGCAATTTCTGGCTTATTAATTTGTCGTCTTTGTAATACTCGTACAACCACTCCTCATTTTTCTTGAAAACAACACCAGCCACGGGGCCGTTTGCTGCAATGAAATAATCGGGCAGGGAAGTTTTGAACAGGGTCAATACCTTTTTGGGTGTGGTGTCTATCAACTGAAATCCGTTGGGTGTGGCCTGTGCATATAAGGTGCCAGTGGCATCAGTGATGGCAGCTGAAGCGGGTACTGCTGCTGCAACAGGTGCGGGAGCAATGGATGCAGGAACGGCAGTAGCAGGTTGCACTTGCGTTTGTGTAAACGTGGTACCATCATATTGATAAGGGGCTGCTTTCAACGATGTGTAAGCATCTCTTAATGCGCCATCATAAGCAGCCTGAAATTCCTTTTCGCGGCTTTTTCCTTCTTTGCTTTTGAAAATGATATTGCCCTGGCAATCCTTTAACAGAATGGTAAGGTTAGTGACAAAGATGCCTTTTTTCTCCACTACATCGGCCATCAGCGAGCTGCACTTGTTGGCGGCAACTTCCTGTGGCAGCTGGGCATTGCTCATAAATGCGGTAAAGCCTTTTTCTTCCAGCAGGTCTCTTACTAAACTGTTCAACCCATATTGATTCTCTGACTTTGAAAAGGAGAATTTTTCGGGCACAATTACGTATTTGTAATTGTTGATGTTGGTTTGAGCATGAACGGTTACGGTAAATAATACCAGGATCAGTAATGCGGGTGCTTTCATAATATAACTTGCTTCGGGTTATGACGAATATAGGCAAAAGTAAAGCAAGTTATACAATTCTTATTTTCCTGTTGTGGGTATTACACACCAGATGGTATTCGAAGCATCATCAGCTACCAGCATATAATTTTTTGCCATGGCCACGCCCACCGGCCGGCCATATACTTCACTATTATTTTCATCGGCAATAAATCCTGAAAGAAAGGGTTCAGGAGCGCCGTCAGGTTTTCCATTTCTAAAAGGAACGAAAGCAACCTGGTAACCGCTTAAGGTAGAACGGTTCCAGGAACCATGCTGCCCGATAAAAGCGCCCCCTGCATATTTGCCGGAGAAGAGTTGTTTATCATCAAAGGCCAGTCCAAGTGAAGCGGTATGCGCGCCCATGGAAATATCCGGTACCAGGGATTTTTTAACCATTTCAGGTTGCTGTTTGTCTTTCATGCGTGGGTCTTCATGCTGCCCCCAATACTCGTAAGGCCAGCCGTAAAATCCGCCCTGTTTTACCGAGGTAAGGTAATCGGGTACCAGTTCATCCCCTAATTCATCACGTTCATTCACGGCCGTCCACAGTGTTTGCGTGCCCGGCGCCCAACCCATGCCTTGTGGGTTTCGCAAGCCATACGCATAAATATGTTCACCGGTGCCATCGGGGTTTACTTCCAGTATACAGGCGCGCCGTTCTTCATTTTCCATACCATGTTCGCCTACATTACTGCCCGAACCTACTGTGATGTACAGTTTTGAACTATCCTTATTGGTGATGATGTTGCGCGTCCAGTGATTGTTGTAACCGCCGGCAGGTAGTTCCAGTATTTGTTTGCCCTGAGCGGTTATTTTCGATTGCCCATACGAGTAGGGATAAGCCATCAACCCATTGGTATTGGCCACATAAAAGGTTCTGCCAATAATGAGCATGCCAAATGGCTGGTTCAACCCTGTTAAGAAAACACTGCGAAAATCGGGCTTACCATCGCCATTGGTATCTCGAAAGAGCGTAATGCGGTTGGCTGAGCTGCCCAGGTTTTGCGATTTCGATTTACCACTGAGTACATTCGAGATCTGTTTTAAAGTACCACCGGGAACTGTTTCTGCTTCGGAAACAAAAATGTCGCCATTGTTGGCTACATAGATCCAACGGGGATTTTGCAGATTATCAGCAAATTTTATCACCTCAAAACCCGCTGGTGCAGCAGGCGTTTTTCCTGCGGGCCAGCCTATCACTTTGCTAAAATGCGCCACTGATTTTGTCGCAAAAGGCGCAGGCAGGTTAACCGGTTGTTTATAAGCGGTATTTACCGTATCCAGTTTGCCTGCGTTGGCAATTCTTTTTTCAGACTGATTATTACCACAGCTACCAAGCGCCAGGGCCATCAAACAGGGTAAGTATATTCTGTAATGCATAGCGATATTGTTATATAGCATTGCTTCAAATTGTATGCCCCCTGGACCTGTAATTACACGGGAATGACTTTTGCAAGTGTCCACAAAAGCAGCTGCTATGACCAAACTTGCCTTGGTAATAGGCATACAAGCCCTTGCTATGCTGCAAGCGGTAGCCCAATCCTCACCGGCAAATAGAACTACTGATTCATTAGTGGTAACGCTACCAGCTGGTAAGCAATACATTGCTTCAGGCAGTAAGATGTTCTGGTGGGGCGCACATTACCGGCGCGAGTGGGCTACAGAAGTGCGCTTTCCTATATTAAACCTCGATACGGCAAAAGGCGGGTTAACACCCCAAAAGTTAGGCGGTGGGCATCAGACCAAAACGCTGCGGTTAATGGGCGGCGATGGAAGAGAGTATGTGCTGCGTACCATCGATAAAAGCCTCGATGTGCTGATACCCGATGAGTTCAAGGGAACTTTTATCAATGATATTGTAAACGACCAGATCAGTACGGCGCATCCCTACGGCCCGCTGGCCATCGCTAAACTGGCCGACTATTTACATCTCATGCATACCAATCCTGTTATTTTATATGTACCCGATCAGGACCGGCTGGGCGAGTTCAATGCTGTTTTCGCTAATAAATTATGTCTGCTCGAAGAACGTCCCTCCGGTAAGGGTTGGGAGCATACTGCATTAAGCGAAAATGCCGATGATATTGATAATTCAGAAAAATTATTCGAGAAAGTTTATAAGAGCAACAAGAACCAGGTTGATCAAAAGGCGTTTTTAAAGGTACGCCTGTTCGATATGGTCATAAACGATTGGGACCGCCATGAAGACCAGTGGGTATGGTGTGCGCATGAAGATAGCACCGGCACGCGGTACGAACCATTTGGCCGGGACCGCGATCAGGCGTTTTCGAAAACAGATGGTATTTCTCTTTGGTTGATATCGAAACCCTGGGCCTTGCGCGCCTTGCAAGGCATGCACGCCAGGGTAAAGGACAAACTGGGGCAAAACTTTTCGGCCCGTAACCTCGACCAACAGTTCCTGAACCAATTGACAAAAAAGGACTGGGAACAGATGATCCGCACGGTTCAGCAGGAACTCCCTGATTCGGCTATCCGCACGGGTATTAATACCATGCCTGCAGAAGTGAATGCCATCTCCGGTGATTTTCTTATAACAAGATTGCGGCAACGAAGAGATAATTTACCAGGTTATGGGATGAAATACTATCGTTACTTAAGTAAACATGTTACTATTGCCGGTTCAGAAAAAAATGAAACGTTTGTGTTTTCAAAGATCGACTATCAGCATGTGGCCGTGACGGGCCTTACTGCAAAAAGCGATACGTTTTATTACCGGGTGTTTGACCATGCAGCCACCAAACAGATCAATGTATATGGCCTGGAAGGGGATGACCGGTTTGTTTTTACCGGTAATGGGAAGAATAAATTCCTGATCCGGACCATCGGTGGTAAGGGTGTGGATAGCTTTATATCAGAAGGCGATGGTGCGGGAAGAAAAGTGCGCGCATATGATGATAGTAAAGACAATTATTTTACCGGTCACCGGTTTGCCGTTCATCACAGTTCAGACAGTCTATTTCAATACAAACGAAATTCGGTTAAATATGATTGGTGGGTACCATTGATAATTCCGGGTTATAATCCGGATGACCAGGTTATTTTAGGATTGGGATTGCTTTATAAAAGACAACAATGGGGCAAAACGCCTTTTGGCTGGCAGCAAAGCTTTGTAGTGAATTATGCATTTGGTACCGGCGCCCTGGGTTTTGGTTATAAAGGACTGTTCAAACAAACCTTTGGCAAGTGGGACCTTAACCTGGCAGCCGCTTACCGGGGACCGCGGTATATGCTGAACTTTTATGGGTTAGGCAACAATACCGAACTGGTGGTGGACTCAAAATCTTTTTATCGCACCAAAGCAAGGAACTGGTATGTTAGCCCGGGTGTAAGCAGGGATTGGAGTAACTCGTCATTACGTTTTGGTTTACAGTTTGAGACTATGCAAATTGTACCCACGGAAGGTAAGTTTGTGTCGAGCTCCTATTCAGAACTGGATTCAGCCATCTTCACCACCAAATATTTTGGCGGGGTAAATGGTTCCTGGCAATATTCTTCCCGCAATTCATTGAAGTTTCCTACCAAAGGGATTGGAATTGAAACCGGGTTCTCCTATTATAACAACCTGGAACAAACGTCAAGGCGTTTATTGAAGTTGTCTGGCGAAGTGAGTTTGTATTATACTTTCTTCAACCGGTTAACGGTTGCGCATCGCAGTGGCGCTGCTACCAATGTAGGTGATTATGAATTTTACCAGGCCAATACGCTGGGTAACTCCGAAAATTTAAGAGGGTACTGGCGTACCCGG
>NZ_JBJMLX010000099.1:0-4425 GCF_045805085.1 Niastella sp. | reverse complement strand
GCCCTGCAAATCAAGTAGTTGGGGGAACAGGGATTTATCAAACAAGGCGGGAATGCCCAAAGTCTCCGCATAGGCGCAAGCCACAATGGGTTTGCGGCTTTTTTGCCGTTCATTGATTAGGTCGAGTAATAACCCGGGGGTTACAAAGGGCTGATCGCATACCATAAAGATCACCTGGTCGGGTTCCGGCGTGCGGTTCAGCAAGGCCTGCAAACCACAGTGGATGGAAGAGGCGATTCCCTGCTGCCAGTTTGGGTTAAACACCAATTTCACCTGGCCGGGATCCAACGCAGCTGCCAAATGTTCGCCATTAGCGCCCGTTACTACCACCGGTTGCGTGGTGACAGTAAGTGCCGTTTTTACTGCATGTTGTAAAAGCGTTACGCCCTGCCAGGGCAATAATTGTTTGGGCTGGCCCAACCGGGTGGAGGCGCCTGCAGCCAGAATGATTATATCGGTGTGAAAGATGGTCATACCCAACCCCGCCGTAGCGGGTTAATTTTTTGATGAAGTGTTTCTAATTAAAACAATCCTGTTTTTATACGAAAACAATAGGGTACTATATATTTTCGACCTGTTTCTATATAGAAATTATGTTCCACTATATATTTTCAGTCCATTTCTATATAGAAACCAGGCTCTTCTATATAATTTCAATATGTTTTTGTACAAAAATGATACGCTACCGTATATTTTCACCCCATTTCTATATAGAAACAGCACTCCACTATATATTTTCAACCCGTTTCTATATAGAAACCATGCTCCACTATATATTTTCACCCTGTTTCTATATAGGAACGGTACCAAATTATACAGAAACATAGTGTTTTCATATAGACAGAAGGGTTGTATTATTTGAAAATCAACAAGCTAATCAACTTATCAACTAACCTTCACCTCCTCCACCTCCTTCTCCACCCGCGGGTGAATGGTATCGGCGCTGTTGCGCAACGATTCCCCGTTCCGGCCCGCAGTCACTGCTTTTATTTCTGCAATTATAGATAGGGCAATTTCTTCGGCGTTTTCGGCCCCGATGTTCAATCCTACGGGTCCAAATACGGAAGCGAGTTGTTCGGCAGCGGGTTCTATGCCTTCTGCCTTTAATTCGTCCAGCATGCGCACCAGTTTTTTGCGCGGGCCCAGCATGCCTATATAGGGTATGCGCTGGTTGAGCAGTTGGCGAAACACCTTGAGGTCATAATTGTAATTATGGGTCATCAGCACAAACACGGTTTGCGCATCAAGCGTCACCTGTTCCACCACTTTTTCGGGTTTGGTAACCAGCACCTGGTTAGCTGTGGGAAACCGGGCCGTTGTGGCATAAGCGGGTCGTCCATCGGCTACGATCACCTGCCAGCCGAGCAAATGCGCCATTTGCGCCACCGGGATGGCATCATTCCCTGCGCCGATAATGACTACCGAGACGGCGGGCTTTATCAATTCAATAAATGCCGTGAATTGTTTTCCTTCGGAAATATATGTTTTTGTAGCGGATACCTGGTTTATAAAGGCGGTTTTGGCGTCTGTGGTCAACGCCTTTTGTAAAGCTTCACTGGTCATACGGGCCGTAATGGTTTCACCCGGTAATTGTAATAAACAGGTGCCTGGTTGCACCTCGCGCCGGTCGTTCAGCGAAAAAAGCATTACCAGCACGGCATGTTGCCGCTGGCCGCTGATGGTTTTTAATAACTGAATGGGATTATCGGGCAGTTGGGGTTGTATAGGTTCAATAACAATATGAATAATGCCTTCGCACCCCAGCCCTACGCCCAGTTTGGCATCATCTTCATCGGTTGTATCATACGTCACCAGCATGGGTTGTTGCTGCGCCATCACCAGCAATGCCTTGCGTAAGGCATCGCCTTCCAGGCAACCACCGCTTATGGCGCCCGTCAATTGCCCGTCCTGCGTTATCAACATCCGCGCGCCGGGCCGGCGGTAAGAAGAACCCTGTACATGCACCACGGTCGCCAGCGCCGTTTGTTTGCCCTGTTGCTGCGCCTCCTCGTAGGCCTGTATTATGGCCTGAATTTCTTTCATATGAAAAATAATTTATGTGCTTCGGCTTTATTAAAGTTACAACAGTTGACAAATATATTCTGATACAAAAAATAAAAGCCCCCGGCGGGAATGCCGGGGGCGAAATTGCCAAAAGAGTGAACCATAATAAAAACATTCAGGGCTATTCAATCACCATCTTCTTTGTAAACACTACTTCTCCGGTTTCCTTATCTATCCCTTTTATAAAATAGGTACCTGCTATAGTAATTGTGAAGGGGGTAACCACATCGCTTTGAAGGGAGGTTTCCTTACCCACCATTTTGCCATCTATAGTATAAATGTGTACGGTGGTTGCATGTTTTGCATTGGTGAACAACAGGCTGAATGTACCTTTTGATGGAACCGGCCATACTTTCACCTGTGGTAAGGCATCGCTATTGGTAACTGTTCTTATTTCAGAGAAGGTTGATTTACCATCGATGTCTTTTTGCACCAGGCGATAATAGCTTACGCCCTTATAATCATTCTCATCGTTTGCGTCATACGTTAACTGTAATGCGCCGTTGCCTTTATTTGCTTTGGTGGCCATTTTGGCAACAGTGGTAAATGGATTGCCGGATGAGAAAGTACGTTGAATTTCAAAATGGTCGTTATTGGCTTCTTCCTTTGTTTGCCAACTTAAAGCCACGGTGGCGGCATCTTTTCTTTTTGCCTGGAAGTTTACCAGCGATACGGGCAGCGCTACAGCTGGATCAACCAGAAGGTTCACCAGCCTTGTCATGGTGCTGCCTTCAGCATCAGTAACAGTAAACGTAAATGATGCTAAACCAGAAGTTGTGGGTGTAAAGATCACCACACCCGGGTTACCGGGATCAGCTGCAATTGTTCCATTTACTACTTTGGCAGTTGTAAATGCCGGACTGTTTGTATAACCACGGGCGAGCTCTTTCAGATTGATGGATCTTGAGTCGGTAGGCGTCATAAAATAATGCGGGCCGCCCATCCATTCCAGGTAATTGTCGAGCTCGGTAAACCCATCGTGGTCTGCATCGCTATTGGCATCGGAAAAATCATTGGGGGCAGAATTACTGTTCAATCCTTTTAGGTCTTCCCACCAGTTGGGCAAACCATCGTTATCGGTATCAAAGGAAGCCGCCCGGTGCACTTCGGGATAATTTTCCCAACCACCCACGTCAGCCTGGTTATCGGGCAAACCAGGAAGGCCGGAAACACTGCCGGAATACGTGTACGTGCCATTCAGGGTTTCATTCACTATGCGAATATCATGGTCGTCAAAAACAGGTTGATTACTCCCTACGTTTGACAATACCCGTTTGTAGGCATCTTTGGCTGTTTGGGTAGCAACATAAGAATTAAAGAAGGGAGAGGTAACCCAGGTTTGCCAGTTTACAATGGCGCCGTTTGAAATTCGGATGCGTTCACCCAGGTCCTGCCGGGTTTCATCAAAATGCCCGGGCATTAGGTTCCCGCTCACATAATATTGTTGTGTACCCAACCCTGTTCCTTCATGGTCGGCCGTTATAGCAACGAAAATGCGGGAGGCGGCGCCCGGTTTATAATAGTTGTTTACAAAATTTACCTGGTTAGCGCCCCCATCGGTAGTGCGGCCGCCCCAGTTGTATACTACATTGTTGGTGATATCCAGCTTGCCGGAATAATAGCCATTGCCGTCGAGGCCACCACCCATACTCCAGTTTCTACCCTCATCATGCGCCAGCAGGTTATGGTGAAAACTGCCGGTAGAGCCGCCGATAGTAGCTGCGTACCCATGTGCGGTACCAGCCGGATAATTCTGATGACCCGCTACGTTGAGCGCTTCGGCGATCATGGTCCTTTGTAAAGAAATGTTTTTGGCGCCGCGGGAACTAAATCCTTCATCGATCGTCCAGCTGATGGAACAGTTGTCCATGATGCTGTTGTTGCCATTCAACCCCATACCATCGTAAGTAGTGCCACCACCCACGCGTACGCGCATATGACGCACTACCACATCGTTACCACCCATACCAAAAGGCGCCCTGCTAATACAGATGCCTTTGCCCGGGGCGGTTTGTCCGGCCACAGTAACGTAATTGCTTCCCAGCGTTAACCGCGACTGCAGGGCGATGATACCGGAAACATCAAACACAATGGTGCGGGGACCAATGTCATTGCTAACAGCCTCGCGCAGGCTACCAGGACCGGCATCGTTGAGGTTTGTCACATGCACCACTTTTCCACCGCGACCACCACGGGCAAAGCGGCCATAGCCCTCGGCATCTTTAAATGACAATTGGCGCGGCCGGTAAAACCATACACTGCCAACTGTAATATTGCCGGCTGCATCCTCTTCATCAACACGCCAGTAATATGTGTTCATACTGTACTGATTGTTGATCGTGAAATTATTGGTAGTAGTGC
>NZ_JBJMLX010000098.1:0-3364 GCF_045805085.1 Niastella sp. | reverse complement strand
TTGTTCCTACATTTGTTTCCTTGCCCACTGTTACCGATACATTATTAATAGTTGTATCCTGGTAACCATTGCCGGCATTAACATATACAGAATAAGTTCCGGTATTTAAACCACGCACTTTCCACTGACCATCTATCCATGGCAATGCATAGGCAGTATCAGTAGCATTATATACGGTTACAATCGATTTTGAATCACCAGGCTTAACAACACCTTTGACAGAACCTGATTCTTTAACAATAAAGGCGCGAATGAATGGCACCAGGTTAAACTGACCATTGCGCAAACGAACTATAGAACGGCCGCAATCAAAGTCGAGCCACAGACGGTAGTGACCATTGGCAAGGTTTTCCCACTCATTACCAAACAGCTTGATGGTGATGGATTGGCCACTCAATAAATTCAGCGGATAATTTACACTATCTTTTACAATAGAGTTGTTGGTACCCAGCGTAATAACAATTCTTCTGATAGTACCATCGTTTACCATACCGCCGGCCAACAGGGTATCGAGACCGTTACGTAAAGACAGCAGATCGTATACTCCTGGCTTTATGGTCAGCGAATCCCAGACTTTACACTTAACACTATCATCATCGCGGCGTCTGCGGCTTTTATCGCAGGTATCAACCAATACCTTTACTGATTTGATGTCGATGTTCACCTTGTCAAAAAAATCAGTGGGCCCATCCGTAAGATAGAGACTCAGCTCTTGTTTACCGGAAGGCACCGTTGAACTATCTGACTTATCCTTGGAACACGCATAAAAAACGATTGCACCTGTAGCCACAATCATTACATACTTAAACAGGTTTCTCATTGATTTCATATACGAATGGTTTGTTTTGAATCAAAAACATTTCAACAGAGGTTTAACAATTTTCGTGCCTTTGTTATTAAAATTTTCAACTATAAATGTTTGCACCTACCCAACGTTATTACTCGTGTAACGTACACGTAATAAATCACTTCCGATTCACAAACGATTAACAAAAACTGCATTAAACCTTTTAAAAAACCATCAGTCTAACCCCTTCCCTAATCAGGTTATTTTTATATTTTTTTAGTCCACCTTTTTTGTAGACTTGTTATTTTGGTGTATCATTGTGATGAATTACACCACCATGCAACTATATTATTCAAAAGAACGATGTTGACGATGTATTACTGAACAGGGGATACATTTTATAACCATCAATTATTGTCGCATGAATCGCATACATCGCAATAGCTGGCTGATTGCGTTGCCAGCCTTCATTTTGCATACATCAGAAATTTATCCGGAACGGCCACATACGATAGCCGGCGCTGTAAAGAACAGCGCTACTGATAAATACATCGAGAATGTGTATATCTATATTACATCAGGGGAAGAAGAAGCGCTTTCCAATAATAAAGGAGCATTCACTATTTCAACCTGGCAGGACCTGCCGGTTACCCTTGTGATTGAACACCCGGTATATAAAAAAAAGAAGATCCGCATCACAGATGCATCGCAATATCAGCTTATTAATCTAGACCCAAAACCATAAAGTTAATTATCCGCACCAATCATTACCGGCTATGAAATTAAACCTGCTTGCATTGGCAGTACCTTTTTTTGTTGTGTTCATGGCATTGGAGTTTTTCATTGCCCGCCAAAAGAAGAAGCCCATTTTTAACCTCCATCACTCCATTGCCAACATCAGCGTAGGCATTGCAGAGCGATTGCTGGATGTGTGGGTAACCGGTTTGTTCTTTTTCATATACGATTATCTGCAAAAGCACTTTGGCTTGTTCCATATTCAACCAGGCGTCCTGTTGTGGATCGTGTTGTTGCTGTGCACCGATTTTCTTTGGTACTGGTACCACCGGCTGGCGCACGAAGTGAACCTTTTCTGGGCGGTACATGTGGTGCATCACCAAAGCGAGGATTTTAATTATACAGTGTCGGCGCGTATTACGGTTTTCCAGGCTTTTGTTAGAACCGGTTTCTGGGCCGTGTTACCTGTACTGGGTTTTCCGGCATCGATGATCACCAGTATTTTATTGGTGCACGGGTTATACCCTTTCTTTATACATACCCAACTGATCGGGAAACTGGGTTTGCTGGAATACATCCTGGTAACCCCATCGCACCACCGCGTTCACCATGCCAGTAACGAAAACTACCTCGATAGAAATTATGGCGATGTGTTCATTATATGGGATAAGCTGTTTGGTACTTTTCAGAAAGAAGAGGATGATGTGCCCATTCAATACGGATTAACCCATCCGTTGAACAGTTACAGTTTTTTGTGGCAGCATTTTCATTTCATTGCCGAACTGATACTGGCAGCCCGCAAAACCAAAGGAATAACAAACAAGGCAAAGCTGATCTTTGGCCGGCCGAACCTGGTAGATCAACGCTTTCGGGAACAGGCGGAGGATAGGCTGCTGGTGCAAAAAAATGATATCCCGGTCGACAAACCCCTGAACCGGTACGTAATATGGCAGGTGGCAGGAAGTATTGTGTTGTTGTTTGTATTCATTCTGTTCGAAAAATACCTGCCCATCCACCAACAGGTGCTCATTACCATTGCATTGTTACTTACCCTGATTAATTGTGGCGCTATTATGGAACAAAAAAAGTGGGTGGTGTACCTGGAGTTCTTACGATTGGTAACAGTTACTATTGGCGTTATGATCGCCTATTCAACCTGGAGGTACAGCATATTGCTGTTTCCGGCTGCAGCCATCCTGTTCACCTGGTATTTCGATGGTATCCGGAATTGGTACTTAAGGTGGGTATACTGGCGGGAATAATATACGAGTTACGTGGCCGAGCGGAGAGGCGGAGGCTAGCAAACCCTCTTACGGTGGTTCGATCCCACCCGTAACTGCTGTTTTTCATATGGCAAGCAATCATTCATTCATTCATTCATCAAGGCGGTGTTTCTACACTGCCTTCTCTTTTGTTTCCGGGCATAAAAAAACCCCGACGAAATCGGGGCGTATGAACAGGCAATCGTTATAATTTTCAATGATGTATCAAAGTTTCTTTTTTCTTGCCAATCAAACAAGTGTTAGTCACGAATTTCCAGGTAGCCGACCCCTTACCAAACAATATTATAAAATATTACATATTTACTTTTAGTATTTAATATTTATTTCTTAACGCTCTTTCTGCTTTACCGGTTATTAAATTTTCGTTAACCTTACTTAATTACGATCAAACATCGTGAATAAGTGACTTTAAATTGACAGATCATAAAATGATATAAGTCGGAAAAAAAATTAATCTTTTTTTGAAAACCGTGCTTTTACGGGTATTCCTGAGTTAAAAACGGGGCTAAATTTTTAATAGGTGTCCTGATATTTTGTTAGTCGTTTTTTGTTAGAGTGT
>NZ_JBJMLX010000097.1:0-3441 GCF_045805085.1 Niastella sp. | reverse complement strand
TGTTCTGGAGCTACTTTATCGGCGTTGCCTACGACTTCCACTAATGGAATTACAGGAACCTGGTCGCCTGCTTTGGATAATACGACTACGACAACTTATACCTTTACCCCCACAGCCGGACAGTGCGCAACAACGACAACGCTGACTATTACAGTTAATCCGAACATTACGCCTACATTTACTGCAGTGGCGCCGATCTGTTCTGGAGCTACTTTATCGGCGTTGCCTACGACTTCCACTAATGGAATTACAGGAACCTGGTCGCCTGCTTTGGATAATACGACCACCACTACTTATACCTTTACGCCCACAGCAGGGCAGTGTGCAACGACGACTACGCTGACTATTACCGTCAATCCGAACATTACACCAACTTTTAATGCGGTGGCGCCAATTTGTTCTGGAGCTACTTTGTCTTCGATGCCAACTACATCGAACAATGGAATCACCGGTTCGTGGTCGCCAGCTTTGGATAATACCACCACAACAACCTATATTTTTACGCCTGATCCAGGTCAATGCGCGACAACAACAACGCTGACAATTACAGTGAATACAGCTGTAACGCCAACCTTCGCAGCCGTTGCGCCAATATGTTCAGGAGCTACTTTATCGCCGTTGCCTACGACTTCGACTAATGGTATCACCGGGACCTGGTTGCCGGCTTTGGATAATACCGCTACTACGACTTATACCTTTACACCAACAGCCGGGCAGTGTGCAACAACAACGACATTAACGATCACAGTTAATCCGAATATTACGCCGACGTTTAATGCGGTGGCGCCGATTTGCGCTGGTGCAGCGCTAACAGCATTGCCAACAACATCGAATAATGGTATCACCGGTTCCTGGTCGCCTGCTTTGGATAATACGGCTACAACAACTTATACCTTTACGCCTGATGCAGGTCAGTGCGCTACAACTGCGACTTTAACGATCACAGTCAATACAGCTGTAACGCCAACCTTCGCAGCTGTTGCGCCGATTTGTTCGGGAGCCACTTTATCGCCGTTGCCTACGACTTCGACCAATGGAATTACGGGGACCTGGTCGCCTGCTTTGGATAATACAGCTACCACTACTTATACCTTTACCCCAACAGCAGGACAGTGTTCAACGACTGCCACATTAACGATCACTGTTAATCCGAATATTACTCCAACATTTAACGCGGTAGCGCCAATATGTTCAGGTACAACCCTGACAGCGTTACCTACGACATCAACTAATGGTATTACTGGTTCGTGGTCGCCTGCTTTGGATAACACAGCTACTACAGCTTATACCTTTACACCTGTTGCGGGTCAGTGTGCGACAACAACAACGCTGACAATTACAGTGAATACAGCTGTAACGCCAACCTTTGCGGCGATTGCTCCGATCTGTTCGGGAGGAACTTTGTCGGCATTGCCAACTACATCGACTAATGGTATTACCGGTTCGTGGTCGCCTGCTTTGGATAATACGACCACCACAACTTATACGTTTACACCAACAGCCGGGCAATGTGCGACAACCGCATCGCTGACTATTACAGTTAATCCGAACATTACGCCAACCTTTAATGCGGTAGCGCCAATATGTGCAGGAGCGACGCTGGCAGCTTTGCCAACAACTTCCACCAATGGCATCACGGGAACCTGGTCGCCTGCTTTGGATAATACGACTACGACAACTTATACCTTTACGCCTGATGCAGGCCAGTGTGCAACAACAACAACGCTGACTATTACCGTTAACTCAAGCATTACACCTGCCTTTAATGCTGTAGCGCCGATCTGCGCAGGAGGAACGCTGGCAGCACTGCCGACGACATCCACCAATGGCATTACTGGTTCCTGGTCACCTGCTTTGGATAATACGGCCACCACAACTTATACCTTTACGCCTGATGCCGGTCAGTGTGCTACAACTACGACATTAACGATCACAGTAAATACGTCTGTAACGCCAACCTTCGCAGCCATTGCACCGATCTGTTCGGGAGCCACTTTATCGGCATTGCCAACGACATCGACTAATGGTATTACTGGTTCGTGGTCACCGGCACTCAATAATACGAGCACTACCACTTATACCTTTACGCCGGATGCGGGTCAATGTGCGACAACAGCAACGCTTACTATTACCGTGAATACAGCTGTAACGCCGACCTTTGCGGCCGTTGCACCAATTTGCGCGGGTGGAACGCTGGCAGCACTGCCGACGACGTCCACCAATGGCATCACGGGAACCTGGTCGCCTGCTTTGAATAATACTACTACGACAACTTATACCTTTACGCCTGATCCGGGTCAGTGTGCGACAACAGCGACTTTAACGATCACAGTAAATACATCTGTAACGCCAACCTTTGCAGCCATTGCGCCAATCTGTTCGGGAGCTACTTTATCGGCGCTGCCAACGACTTCCACCAATGGCATCACGGGAACCTGGTCGCCAGCTTTGGATAATACGACTACCACAACCTATACCTTTACGCCTGATCCGGGTCAGTGTGCTGCAACTGCAACGTTAACAATCACCGTTAACACAAGCACTACACCGACGTTTACAGCTGTTGCACCTATCTGTTCTGGTGCGCCTTTATCTGCGCTGCCAACTACATCCAATAATGGTATCACCGGAAGCTGGTCACCGGCTTTGGATAATACGACTACCACAACTTATACCTTTACGCCTGATGCCGGTCAGTGCGCGACAACTGCCACATTAACAATTACCGTTAACACCAGCACTACACCGACGTTTACAGCCGTTGCTCCAATATGTTCTGGTGCGACTTTATCACCGTTGCCAACGACTTCCAATAATGGTATTACCGGAACCTGGTCGCCTGCTTTGGATAATACAGCTACCACTACTTATACCTTTACACCTGATGCGGGTCAGTGTGCGACAACTACGACATTAACTATCACAGTAAATACAGCTGTAACGCCAGCATTTACAGCCGTTGCACCTATCTGTTCGGGAGCTACTTTATCGCCATTGCCAACAACTTCCAACAATGGCATTACGGGGACTTGGGCTCCTGCTTTGGATAATACGACCACGACAACTTATACCTTTACACCTGATCCAGGCCAGTGTGCGACAACTACGACATTAACAATTACAGTGAATACAGCTGTAACGCCAACCTTTGCAGCCATTGCGCCAATCTGTTCGGGAGCTACTTTATCGGCGCTGCCAACGACTTCCACCAATGGCATCACAGGAACCTGGTCGCCTGCTTTGGATAACACGGCCACCACAACTTATACTTTTACGCCTGATGCGGGTCAGTGCGCGACAACTGCCACATTAACAATCACAGTTAATACAAGCACTACACCGACGTTTACAGCCGTTGCACCGATCTGCGCCGGAGGAACGCTGGTGCCGCTTCCAACGACATCTACCAATGGTATCACCGGAACCTGGTCACCTGCTTGG
>NZ_JBJMLX010000096.1:0-2790 GCF_045805085.1 Niastella sp. | reverse complement strand
TGCCAACCTGAAAACAAAACGGCAGGTAGGTTCTTCCATAAAACCATTTTTATACGCACTGGCCATTTCAGAATATGGCTTTACGCCTGAAACCATGTGCGAAGCCACACAGCAATACTTTCCCGGTTCTGGTTATGTACCAGCCAAGCCAAATCCTAAAATAAGCGGAATGCGCACTATGGCTACCGGTTTGGCTTATTCTATAAATGAAGTAGCAGCGTATATCATAAAACAAACAACGCCCAAACGGTTTGCCGAGTTTATACATGAGATCAACATCCCCACCAAGGTGCAGCCCTACCCTTCTATTAGTTTAGGTACCTGCGAGCTGTCGTTGTATGAAATGATGTGGGGCTACAGTATGTTCCCTACAGGCGGCTTTAGCATAAAACCAGTATACATTACCCGCATTGAAGACAAGAATGGCAATGTGCTGGCCCGTTTTGATACAGAACGTAAAGAAGTGATTAGTCAGTCAACTGCCTATACCATGGCCCGCATGATGCAGGGTCCTGTTGATTTTGGTACCGCCGCCGGCCTACGTGGCCGCCTGGGGGTTGCTGAAATGGGTGGTAAAACCGGTACTACCAACGATAACTCCGATGCCTGGTTCTTTGGTTATACACCACAGTTACTTGCCGGCGTTTGGATCGGTTGCGATGACCGCTTCATTCGCCTTGAAGGTGGCCTGGGTTATGGTGGCGCCGCTGCCAGACCTATTTGGGAAGCCTTCTTTGCCCGGGCTTTTGCTGATAAAACCCTGGGACTCGACAAACAGGCCAAGTTTGTGGCGCCTGAAAATATGCGCAATGAACAGTTCTCTGATATTGATACGTATATAGAACATACACCACCTCCCGGCGCCGAAGGTGCAGACGTGGGCAATGGCGCTGCCGATGCTTACTTAGGCAAACCCGACACCCAGAACGTTCCAACCGAATCTAAAGAGGCTATGGAAGAACAAAAGGTGTTGAAAGAAGCCACCAGCACCAGGAATCAGCTGCCTAAAGACACCGCATTACCTGCTGATGAAAAGAAGAGGAAAGGTTTCTTTAGAAGGTTGTTTGGAAAGAAAGGAAAATAGTCCTTCCACTCCGCTCAGGACAATTTATTATAGAAGCCAGTTCCATAGGGACTGGCTTTTTTCTTTACACCATCCTATCTTATAACCACATATATAAATTCCAGGCAGTAGCTTTGAAATACTACGTAGTTTAAATTTCAAAACTAACTGACATGAAAAAGCTATTGATTGCTTGTTTAGCATTGACTTGCTATATCGTTTCTTACTCACAGTTATTAATACCGCCTTCAGGTGGCAATAAAAAAGCCATGGTGGGCGAACGCATCGGCATCACCGATGTTACTATTAATTACGACCGGCCGGGCGTTAAGGGCCGTGAAGGAAAGATCTGGGGCGAACTGGTGCCCAAAGGCTTTATCGATCAGGGCTTTGGCACCAGTAAAGCAGCGCCCTGGCGGGCAGGCGCCAATGAAAATACCACTATTGAATTTTCAACTCCGGTTAGCATTGAAGGACAGGCACTGCCAGCTGGCAAATACGGGTTCTTTATTGCTTATGATCCGGAAGAATGCACCGTGATCTTTTCAAAGAATTCCACCTCCTGGGGCAGTTTTTATTATGAACAAAAAGAAGATGCCTTACGCGTGAAAGTAAAACCCCAACCCATCGATAAAAGCGTGGAGTGGTTAACGTACGAGTTTGAGAACGAAACAGCTACCGGCGCTACCGTTGCGTTGGTTTGGGAAAAACTGAAGATCCCTTTTAAAATAGAAACCGATTATAACAACCTTCAGCTGGAGTCATTCCGGCGTGAGCTGCGTGGCGAAAAGGCTTTCAACCCAGGCTGGCCAAGCTACAACCAGGCGGCACAATTCTGTTTGCAAAACAACATCGATCTGGATGAAGGTATGCAATGGGCTGATGATGCCATCAACTTACAATTCATTGGCCAAAAGAATTTTGTTACACTCTCTACCAAGGCCAACTATTTAAAGAAGTTCGGTAAAGATGCAGAAGCCGATGCACTGATGAAAGAAGCGTTGGCAATGGGTACCGTAATTCAATTGCACAATTATGCGCGCCAGTTATTGCAACAGAAAAAAAGCAAGGAAGCCTTCGATGTGTTTAAAATAAACTACGACAAAAACCCGAATGACTTCACTACCCAGGTAGGCATGGCCAGGGGTTATTCAGCGGTTGGCGATTATAAAAAAGCATTAGGCTTTGCCCAGAAGGCCCTGGCCAAAGCACCGGATAATGGGAATAAGATGAATGTGGAGAAAATGATTGCCACTTTGCAGGAAGGGAAGGATATTAATTAGTTGACGAGTTGACCAGTTAACCAGTTGACCAGTTTGTAAAGCAGTTTTTCGGTTCTTGGTTTAAGTTATTTGATTCGTAGGTTATTAAGCTTGTTAGTATTGAGTTCATAGTTCCTGATCGCGAACTCCCGCCTTTCCTCGTCAACTCGTCAACTCGTCAACTGGTTAACTGATCAGCTGGTTAACTGGTCAATCGAGTAGGTGGCGTAGGATTAGTTCCTACGCCGACCTCTCCCACCACCGTACGTACCGTTCGGTATACGGCGGTTCCCTAATTTAGTAAACGCGCATTCAGGTAACAGTCCGTGAAGAATAGAAAGCCCGCATCTCTCAACCGGGTGTTAGTGGCTGTCGTGGACAGTATCCAACTGTTGGCGGTGTGCCAGTAACCCTTCCGGGTGTTAGCATGTTGCCATGCCTTGTATTCCGGGATGCCTAATTTTA
>NZ_JBJMLX010000095.1:0-3088 GCF_045805085.1 Niastella sp. | reverse complement strand
CCATTAAACAACGCCTGGAATATTATAATGCCGATATATTGCAGAAAATTGTTTCCCGTTCTGCCAGTATCCTCGGCACAAAAATAACTTCCGATGCGGCAGGTGAAATTGCCCGGCGCAGCCGCGGTACGCCCCGCATTGCCAATGGCCTGTTACGCCGGATGCGCGATTTTGCACAAGTGCTCGGTAATGGTGTTATTGACCTGGGGATAACCCAACATGGATTGAAGGCATTGAATGTTGATGAGCATGGCCTTGATGAAATGGACAACCGCATTCTGCTGACCATTATCGACAAATTCAAAGGCGGACCGGTTGGTATTACTACCATTGCCACGGCTGTTGGGGAAGAAACCGGAACACTGGAAGAAGTGTATGAACCATTTCTTATTCAGGAAGGTTTTATAAAAAGAACGCCCCGCGGCCGCGAAGCAACCCATAAGGCCTACGCCCATTTAGGCAGGGTAGCACCGGGCAGCGGCGGAATGGGCTCTTTATTCGATTTAGATCGTTAACCGATCTGCCAGTTGGTGGATGAAACATGCATGCCGGCAATCGGCAATCGTGAATCGGCAATTCAAGCCTCCTCAAAATAAAAAACGCTGAGTGATTGATCTCTCAGCGTTTCTTTTTATTGAAATATAAATTTGTAACTGTAATTGCTCCCCCTTTAGGGGGGCTGGGGGGTTAAGCAACCGGTACCACTAATCTGAATCCATTACCGTGAATATTCACGATCTCGATGGTGTCATCGTCTTTCAGGTACTTGCGCAATTTGGCAATATACACGTCCATACTACGGCCATTGAAATAGGTATCGCTGCCCCAGATCTTTTTGAGGGCCTGCTCACGAGGCAGCAGGTCGTTCATGTGCTCGCACAGCATTTTCAACAATTCATTTTCCTTGGGCGATAAAGTTTGTGTTTTACCGCTGTGGCTCAACTCGCGTAATTTGGGGTTGAAGTGATAATCGCTCAGGTCGTATTCTTTATTCTCCTGTTCTTTATTCACTTCTTCATTCCTTTTCAGAATGGCTTTAATTTTCAGCAACAAAACCTCGCTATCGAACGGTTTGGTGATGTAATCGTCGGCGCCGAGTTTGTAACCCTGAATGATGTCTTCCTTCATGGTTTTGGCGCTTAAGAAGAATAATGGAATATCAGGGTCCACATCGCGAATTTCTTCCGCGAGGGTGAATCCATCCATGTGTGGCATCATTATATCAAGTAAGCACAGCTCAAATCTTTCGCGTTGAAAAGCAGCAAGTCCAAGGCGACCGTCACGTTCCAGCGTCACATCAAAATCATTTAATTCCAGATAATTCTTCAGCACCATTCCTAAGTTCTGGTCGTCCTCGCATAATAAAATTTTTGGTTTCTTTCCTTCCATTGTGATGTAGATTTAGTTCGATAGTGTAAATAAAGTTAAATCATTTGCTATAACCGGCAATGTCCGCGTAATTTTTTGTTAATAATGCCGGCTTTGCCCTACGTATCCGCCGGCTGGCGGAAAGGTCGGGTTGGGTGGCAAATAACAGGTATGAACCGTTAATTGGTTAATTTTACACCTTTAATAAAGGTCGTATGCGTTTGACAACTGATAACAAATTGAAAAAGCTTATTGTCATTGGTGACAGAGTATTGATCCGTCCCGCCAAACCAAATGAACGTACAGAAACCGGTTTATACCTGCCGCCCGGGGTAGGGGAACGGGAAAAAGTACAGCAGGGTTATGTAATCAAGACTGGTCCAGGATATGCCATTCCCATGCCAGTTGAGGAAGAAAGCTGGAAAAGCAGCGAAGAACAGGTAAAATATGTTCCATTGCAGGTAAAAGAAGGCGATCTGGCCATTTTTCTACTAAGCGGCGCCACCGAAGTGTTGTATGAAAATGATAAGTATTATATCGTTCCGCAAAGTGCTATCCTGATGCTTGAACGGGAAGAAGACATCTAAAACCAGGTTGTAAAAATTGCCAATGTACAACTATGAAAATGGAAGTGTCTGCCTACGGCGAACATTTCCATTTTTTTATTAATAAGTTTATTTTCAATTTGTTAGATTGTTCATTTGCAAGAGCTTGTCGATTGCCGGTAAACATGTAACTTACTGCCATAAATTTTGAATATGGCAAATAAGGATGCGTTTGTTCAGACAGTAAAGGATAACTATACGTTCAAAGGAGAATCATTTCGGATAGGTACGGCTGTATTGGGTGAGGAAGTGCTTGCTGGAACAGATGTCTTTCTGCCATTAAAAACAATGAACCGGCATGGCTTGATCGCCGGCGCCACCGGTACCGGAAAAACCAAGACCCTGCAATTGATTGCGGAGGCCCTGAGTGAAGCCAGTGTACCCGTGTTATTGATGGATATTAAAGGCGACCTGAGTGGCATTGCTGCTGCCGGTACAGAAAATAATAATATTAAAGACCGCCTGGCAAAGATCGGGGGCGAATATAAACCTGCCACCTTTCCCGTTGAGCTGATGAGCCTGAGCAATGAAAAAGGCGTACGCCTGCGTGCTACGGTTAGCGAGTTCGGTCCCATTTTATTATCTAAGATCCTTGACCTGAACGATACGCAGGAAGGCATCGTTGCCCTCATCTTCAAATATTGCGATGATAACAAAATGCCCTTGCTCGATCTGAAAGATTTTGTGAAAGTGGTGCAGTTTGTAAGCAACGAAGGCAAGAAAGAAATAGAGCAGACGTATGGAAAGATCGCCACAACCAGCACTGGCACCATCTTGCGTAAAGTAATAGAGCTGCAACAACAGGGCGCCGATCATTTTTTTGGCGAACCTTCTTTTGAAATTGACGACCTTATGCGCATTGCCGATGATGGCCGTGGGATGATAAGTGTGCTGCGGGTAACCGACATGCAAAACCGGCCTAAGTTGTTCTCCACCTTTATGCTGCAAATGCTGGCTGAATTGTACGCCACCCTGCCTGAAGCGGGTGATATGGATAAACCCAAACTGGTGATGTTTATCGATGAGGCTCACCTGGTATTTCAGGAAGCTACCGACGCATTATTACAACAAATTGAGACCATCATAAAACTCATTCGGTCAAAAGGAGTAGGCAT
>NZ_JBJMLX010000094.1:0-7329 GCF_045805085.1 Niastella sp. | reverse complement strand
AAAGGATGATAACTATACAAAAGATGTGGCGCGCTCACTGGGTATTTACCTGAACGGCGCCGACCTCGATATGACCGGCCCAATGGGCGAGCGGATCACCGATGATAACTTTTATATCATCTTTAATTCTACCCCCGATCCGGTTCAATATAAATTACCGTCCGCTAATTATGCCGAAAGCTGGACGGAGGTGATCAATACCGTACAGGAGACCATCAACCCCGGGGAAACAACGTATAATGCCGGTGATACGATCACAGCTGAGGGCCGTTCCATTATCTTACTGCATAACGCCAATGCGCAGGAGGAGTGAGTATCATTCTGCCGCGATGAGGGTTTGAGGGGCTGCTGATTTTATCCGGGTCAGCAGCCAGGCAGTTTGCCGTTTTGTTTGCTTTTCCATGGTATTGCAGGCGCTCAGTAATGCCTCGTCACCTAAACCCATGGCTGCCATTTTCAACACCAGGCAACACAACTCAGCTTCATTACTCATCAGCCACAGGTCGTGCAGGTCGCGCAGCAGACCCATGCCTCCTGTACGGGGTTTAACAAACAGGATGCTCTTCATTCTGTCGGGTTCCCTGTCTTTTTCTTCCCCATAATAGTCAACAAAAGGTTGCAGGTCCAGCACCAGTTGATCCGACCAGGTGGCCAGCATGGTGCAATTAGCTACTATGTCGGGTTCAACAACATGGTGAAGGGCCACTTTTCGCAATGCTTCTGCAAGGTCCTGGTGTCCTTTATGAACCAATTCAATGTAATGACCAATATGCATAGTGTTGAGTTTTAGATTTTCCTGATGGCGACTGCTGCGTATTTGAAATGCGGTTGTTTGCTTACGGGGTCCCATTCGCTCAGGGTTAATTCATTGGCGGCGCGGGGCAGTCCTTTTTCATCCCAGTATCCATAATGAAAGGGAACGAATACATGACCGGGAATAATGCCGCCGATGGTTGCCGGAACGATCACTATTCCACGCCGCGACCGTACTTCCACCATATCGCCTTCACTGATACCGTATTGGGTGGCATCTTCAGTTGACAATTGAACATAAGCGTTGGGCGCAGCATCGCATAATTCTTTCGACCGGCCAGTTTTGGTGCGGGTATGAAAATGATACACTACCCGGCCGGTGGTAAGCATTAATGGAAATGCTTCATCAGGCGTTTCATGCGGGGGCATATATAACACGGATTTTATGATGGCTTTTCCCTGCGGGTCGTTGGCCTTGTACAATTCCGGAGGAATAGCGCCGCCGGTATCGAGGTCGTGGCCATAGGTTTCACAATAGTTGGCTGAGGTATTGAAGTAGCCATTGGTGTACAGGTGTTCGGCGCCATCGGGAAACTGTTCATTACAGGGCCATTGTATACCGCCTGACGCTGCCAGTTTTGAATACGACATCCCGCTGTAATCGCAGGGGCGTCCTTTACTGCATTGCTTCCAGGCTTCAAACGCTTCTTCAGGTGTATTCCATTTTATCAGTGGAGCGCCGTCTTTATCTGTAAAATCCATTCGCCGGGCATAATCGAGAAAGATCTCGAGGTCGGCGCGGGCTTCACCTGGTGGCTCAACTGCTTTTTGAGAAAGATGAACCGTGCGGTCTACATTGGTATAGGTCCCTGTTTTTTCACCCCAGATGGCAGCGGGCAACACCACATCGGCCAGTTGGGCCGTTTCGGTCATAAATGCATCCTGTACTACAACAAAAAGTTCCTCTTTCGATAAGATCTTTCTTATGCGTGCCAGATCAGGTAACGATACGGCCGGGTTGGTGGCGCTGATCCACAGTAGTTTGATAGAGCCCTGTTCGGCATATCGCCAGATCTGCATAGCGTGGGTAGGCGGGGCCCAATGGGGAATAATAGTGGGTTTTACATTCCACAGTTCAGCCAGTTCCTGTACATGCATTTCGTTGGCCCAGTTGCGGAAACCCGGCAGATCGCCATCGGCGCCGGTTTCGCGGGTGTTCTGGGCCGTTGGTTGTCCGTTCATTTGATAAATGCCGCATCCCGGGCGGCCGATCAATCCACGCACCAGGTGAATATTGTTTACCTGCATGGCTGCTGCAGTGGCCTGCATGGATTGATAAAAACCCTGCAACACGGTTGATACCAGGGTGGGGGCGTTCGCCAGGATTTCGCCGGCTGCTATTAACTGACTGGCCGGCACATCGGTAAGCGCCTCCACCACTTCGGGCGTATAGGTGGCGACAATTTTTTGTAGTTCTTCAAAACCCGTAGTATGATTTTCAATAAAAGCATGATCGATCTTCCCTGACAGAATGATGAAGCGCAACAGCCCGTTCATAACGGCCATGTTGGTACCCACGCGTGGCGCCAGGTGAATGGTGGCGTGTTGCGTGGTAAAGGTATCACGCGGATCGATGGCGATAATGGTGGGAGGATTGGGCCCTGCCAGCCGGTCGAGTATGCGCATCCAGAGCACAGTTTGCTGAGAGGCCATGTTATGTCCGCACAGCAGGATCACATCTGTAGTGTCAAGGTCGCGGTAAGAACCTGGCTGCCCATCAGTGCCAAAGGAAGCCTTTAAAGCGGCAGCAGCAGTGGCCGTGCACAGTCTTGTATTACCATCCATATGTGGGGTACTTAAACCGGCTTTTCCTATAACGCCCAGGGTGTAATATTCTTCCAGGAAAAGCTGTCCCGACGTATAGAACCCAATACCAAGTCCCGTATGCTGCGCCACTATTTCTTTTGATCGCTGCACTATCAGATCCATGGCATGGTCCCAGGTGGTGGGTGTTAACAGGCCGTTTTGCTTTATCATGGGTGTGGTTAACCTGTCCTGGCTGTTATTGGCTTCCCAGCCATGCAAACCCTTTGGGCCCAGGCGGCCATGATTTATGCGGTCTGAAGCCCGGCCCCGCACACCCACAATACGGCCGGCTTTAACGCCGATGTCAATGCCGCAGCCATTAGAGCATAACAGGCAGGCGGAAGGGACCCAATGGTCTGGGGTTTCTGTTGTGCGCTCATCCACCCGTACCGGCCAGTTGTCTGTATAGGGCGTACGCATTCCCCAGATATCATCTATACTGTTTCGTGTTTGGCTCATATCGTTATAGCTGTGGTTTAATAATTATTCAATCTTCAACTTGTAAATGGCATAGGGTTCGGTACGCTTGTTCACGCCCTCATTATACTCCGGTTGTTTTTGTATTTGTGAACAGCTGATATACAACCAGCCGTCTTTTGAAATGGAATAGCTGTCGGGCCAGATCAGGTGGCCGTCTACGATCACCGTTTCCATTTTCAGATCGGGTGTGATCCGCAGAATGGTATTTTTGCGCATATCCCCTATATACAGATTGCCTTTGTGGTCAAAGATCATCCCGTCGGTGGGGGCAAAATGCCCCAGGTCTTCTACCTTATTGCCCAGCTGGGCGCTGCTCATGGTTTCATCCCGCAGGTATTCGGTTCGAATGCGATACAGTTTGTCGTCGGTAAGCGGTTTATAATACAACCAATCGCCATCAGGTGTTAAAGCAATGCCATCTGAATTGATCTTTACCGGTTGTCCGTTCTTCATCAGTTCATGACCATCGATGATGAATTTGAAATTGGGATCGCTTTTGGTGGAGTAGTGTTCCTGCAACACCTGTCGCATGGCACCGCTGGCCAGGTTCACCACCACAATGCCGCCTTCGTTGCTGTTGGTGAGATAGGCGTATTGGCGCTGGTTATCTACCCGCACATCATTGATGTAGCTTTGGGCATCGGCCACGCCTTCAAAGAACCAGGTTTTTTCAATGGTGTTATTATTGAGGTTTATTTTTACCAGTTTATGGCTGTTCTGGTATACGCCTGCCATTTTAGGAGAAGCAGGATCAACTACCCACAGGTTGTTATCCTCATCGGTAACTACTGCCTGTACACATACCCATTTGTCTTTACCATTGTCACCGGCATGCCAGCTGTTCATATACAGGTTGGGGTAGGGGGCCTTTGCCATCGGGTATTCTTCAGTTTTAAGGTCTGTAAGATGGCCATTAACTTCAACCACGGCGTATTTATAAATATCCGACCACAACGGGTAATTGGTGAACAACCGCCCTTCGGGTGAAATGGCTACCCCGGTGAGTTGAAAAGTATCATCTTTAAAAACGGTTGTCAGCCGGGGCTTTTCCGGTTCACAGGTAAATTTGTTACAGCCCGTAATACATACATAGCAACATAGAATAAATACAATTAAACGGATCATACGGCAAGCAATTTTATTGTTTAAATAGAAATAGATCAATGTTCTTTTTCATGTAATAATCCATGCGTTAAGGCTTTCCATTGCAGGTTGGCCAAACCTAGTTGAGCGCCGAGATATACAAACCAGTTCCGGATCCGGGTGATGAGGTTCCGGCTCTGCCGGTTAGGATGTTCGTTCCTGCCAAATACCGCCGCCATTATGGTCAGTTGTTTGCGAAAGATCACAAAGGTGGAAGTAGCTGGTTGATCAAAAAAATGGGTGGGGCTGGTAGTACTGGTTAAAGGATTACCGCAGGATTGTACGGTAATAAAGGTCAACTGTTGTTCACCCGCTGATTTTTCGCCTGTTTGCACCACCTGCACCCAGTCGCCTCCATCGGCATCGGGGTTATCAGGACCGGGAATATTAATGCGCAGGTAATCATTTTTCTGCACCGGCCGGTTGATCGCGTTGCCGGTTTCATCAAATAAATGAAAGGATGCCGTGGCCTGTCCCGCATATTCATGCCACCTGTTCACATTCACCAGTCGTTCGGCTGCAATCCCGTAACATGCCTGCGCATGGGAAGCGTTCCGGCATTTGATGTGGCTATGGGTAAATGAAGATTGTCCGGAGTGTTGTGCCGGCACCACTTCATTGAGCCATGGTTCTTTCGTTGCACCTTTGTTCCGCATTGTAATAACAAATGCCATTGCCATGCCACAGGTATGTTAAAGAAAAAAATAGGCATGCTACTTTTAGACTGATTGGTTACCTTTATATCACGGGTATAATATTTGTTTTATTTATGTTTTTTCTCCCTCAGCCTCTTTTATAGCAGTCAATACATAATGGGTAAATTTAGCCGGTAATGGGCTATATATGAGTCTCTCCTGACGAGTGTCATGTTATTGTATTTATGTCCTATCAAAAAAATGAAAACTGAAGCGTATGGAAGAAATAGTATCTATTGAATTTGAGTATAAGGGCCAGACTTATTTCGCACTTGCCCGCGTTAAAAATAAAAAAGACCACAACGAATATCATATCACTGTTATGAATGGCGAATTGGAACAAAAGTTATATGGCAATCATGTTTTTATTGAAGAAGATAGCTGGATTGAATTAAGTCCGGTCCCGGAAAACAGGACCGGCCAGTTAAGAATGGCAGTTGGTCTGGCGTTGTGTAAGCACTTTAATAAACCGCACCATTTCGCAGAAAGAACAGCGTAAAATAAATGAGGCTGTTTGCTGAGTTGCAAAAAACACGGAGGCGGCCTCTTTTTATTCTTTCCCGTGGACAGATTTCCACGTTTATTCGTACCAACACTACCGGCGATCATTAACATGAAGAAAGGCTTACAATACGCAGCTTTTGTACTGCTGTTGCCCTTTGGTGCAATGGGCCAGCAAAAAGATACCTTGTTTAGAAAGCTCGATAGCCTGGCTCATCTTCCGCCTCCTTTAAAAAGAGGTAACCAGGATAGCATCAGACAGGAGTTTTATAATTCCAAAACAAAGATCACTTTTCCTGTTTACTGGAAGTTACTGGCCAGTGACTTAAAGCAGGAAGTTACTGCTCCGTTTCATGCAAGGCCGCGTGACTGGGCGCGGACAGCTGCCGTGGCAGCCCTTACCGGTGGCGTCTTGCTCACCGATAAATCCATTAACCGGAAAGCTGTTGACTGGCGCAATGAAAGTTCCGGACTGGTAGAAACGAGTAAATACGTAACCCGTTTTGGCGGCAAATATGAAGTAATTACGCTGGCAACCCTGGGTACTTATGGATTTCTTTTCAAAAATGAAAAGATAAAAACTACTACCTTTCTGGCTACGCAGGCATACATCACCTCTACGATATTTGAGTCTTTAAAATTTTTATCCGGCAGGCAACGGCCTTACTATTATGATCCTGTAAGTCATACCAATGCACCCACCTGGCATGGGCCTTTTTACCAGTTTAAAAAAGATGCCAACGGAAACAAGCCCAATGTGAATGCCTACACTTCATTTCCTTCGGGCCATACAACGCTGGCCTTTGCCGCGGCAACAGTCTATGCCATGGAGTATAGTAACCGGAAAATTATACCTGTACTGGCTTATAGCGTTGCTTCGGTGGTGGGGTTAAGCCGTATTACCGAAAACAAGCACTGGGCTTCAGATGTGCTGATAGGTGGCATTTTAGGTCACTTAATTGGCCGGCAGGTGGTCAATAACTATCACCGCTATGCAAAACTGAAAATGGAAGAAGCAAAAAAGAAACGCAACACCCTTTCATTTGCACCCCAGAATCTCTATGGCAGATGGCTTCCCGGTATTGTATACCGGTTTAATTAAAGGATGTGGCTTTTCCCTGATCGTTTCAGAACTGCAGCTGGTTCCATGGCTGACGAAGATCAATGCTTTATGGTTAAATTTTTTTGTGTAGCCTGAATATGTTTGCTAACTTATAGTACAATTAGTCTATTCACCGTCCAAAGTATCCTTTCTATTTACCTCCGGTTTTGGGAGGGGTTTACCTATACATATTTACCAGCACAATAAATACCATTATTTATGGATCGGATAACTCATGTGTTTGATTGCACAGGCAGTCTTATATTCTTTGAACCATACGTTTTAGATTACCTGAACGACCCGATAAAACTATCGCAGGACCAATATTTACAAGCGGTGGGAACTATTTCAGTGCCTACCCTGTTCTTTGAATTAAATAAAAATTGTCCGGTACGATATTATTATCGCACCAATGGTTTGGACAAACCTTTATTAATTGGCGTAAGCTTTTGTAATGGCATCTGGCAATTAAAAGAGTATTTGGAAAATGCATCGGTATATTTTTTACTTACCCTGTTAAAGCAACGCCTGGGGAATGGGAACGTAATTATATACGTCGAAAATGAGATCGTAGACGACGATCCGGGAGTATGAAGTTCATATTCAACCCCGGACATAAAAAAAAGAGCCATCATACATGACAGCTCTTGTTGCATCATCTTCAAATATTTTTTATATAGTAGGCATACCACCTGTAACCTGTACGGTTGCCCCCGACATATAACTTGCTTCATCAGAAGCCAGCAGTACATATACAGGCGCCAGTTCGGCCGGCTGGCCTGCGCGTTT
>NZ_JBJMLX010000093.1:0-9805 GCF_045805085.1 Niastella sp. | reverse complement strand
TTTCAGTAAAAATGGATAAGCTGGCAGGAAAAAGTATCAAGGCATCCTGGTACAATCCAGGAGATGGCAAGTACACTGAAATAGGAAGTTTTGAAAATAAAGGGGTTCATGAGTTTGATGCTCCTGGTGATGTTAAAGAGGGTAACGATTGGGTACTGGTACTCGATTTTTAAGTTAAAGTTTGTAAGTTATTAAGTTATTGAGTTCATAAGTTAACTCAAAAACCTAAGAACTTAATAACCTAATAACTGAGATAAATGCGATATATATTATACATAGCTTGTTTTCTAGTTATAAGCTGCTCTTCTCACAAGAAGCAAGTATACATGTTTACCTCATTCAACGAACCCGCCAGCGACGGCTTACGTTTGTTATACAGCTATGATGGTTATAAATGGACAGATGTGGGGCGGACTTTTGTAAAACCCGAAGTAGGCTCCAAAGTAATGCGCGATCCCTCTATTGCAAAAGGCGGCGATGGCGAATACCACCTGGTATGGACGAGCGGCTGGAACAAAGACAAAGGTTTTGGTTATGCCCATTCAAAAGACCTTATCCATTGGTCAAAACCGGAGTTTATACCCGTTATGTAAAACGACTCCAATGTGGTGAATGTATGGGCGCCTGAAGTTTTCTTTGATGAGGAGAATAACCAGTACATCATTGTATGGGCCTCCACCATTCCCTTCCGTTTTCCAAAAGGCCTGGAAGAGGAGAATAACAATCAACGCCTGTATTATACGGAGACCAGGGATTTCAAAACCTTTTCACCCAGCAAATTATACCTCGATCCGCAGTTCAGTGTGATCGATGCCGAGATTGTAAAAAGAGCGCCCAGGGATTATGTGCTGGTGTTGAAAGACAATACCCGGCCCATGCGTAATATAAAAGTGGCGTTTGGAAATAGTCCGTTAGGCCCCTGGAATAATATTTCCGCACCCTTTACGCAACATTTCACCGAAGGCCCCTCTGTGGCCCATGTAGGTAAGGACTGGTTGATCTATTTCGACTCCTATGGCGATAAAAAATACGAAGCCGTTAAAACAACGGATTTTATCCATTTCGATTCAGCGACTGTGTCGGTACCGGAAGGGCATAAGCATGGGACGATCTTTATGACTAGCAGGGGGGAGTTGAATAAGCTATTGAGTGAGAAGTAGGTTGGGTTGATAAAGCTGGTAGAGTTGACCAGTTGACCAGTTAACCAGTTGACCTGGAATACAGGTTGATAGAGTTGACGGAGTTGATAGGGTTGATAAGGTTAACAAGTTGACAAGTTAACAGGTTAACAGCTTTGAAAATTTGCGCGAGGTTGCCTTGCCCCCCTCCACCGGAGGTGGCCTGGGGGAGGCTCGTTTCACGATAATGACATTTAGAATGAATAAGCTACTAGTAATAGGAACATTGTTAATAGGAAGTATTCAACAAGCTACCGCACAGGATACGGTACGTTACGTGGGTACTACATTGTCAAATGTAGATTACCACCATGGCCAGTTATCACCAGCAGTAGGGGTGCATAACATTCAGGTAATGCGGGCAAACCGGGATATTAAGGATTCCACTACCGGTTTTGGCTGGACGTATAACCACCAGCCGTTGATTACTTACTGGAACAATGCCTTTTACCTGGAATACCTAAGCAATCCGGTGGGTGAGCACGTACCTCCGGGCCAATCCCTGATGATGACCTCTAAGGACGGTGTTCACTGGACGGTGCCAAAGATCTCGTTTCCTATTTACAAAGTTCCTGATGGTACTACCAAGGAAGACTATAAAGATTCGGTGTCCCATAACTTGTCCGCAGTAATGCACCAGCGTATGGGTTTTTATATTTCTACCAAAAACCGGTTACTGATGCTCGGTTTTTATGGCATAGTGCTGGGTCCGCATGACGATCCCAACGATGGCAACGGTATTGGCCGCGTGGTACGCGAAATAAATAAAGATGGCAGCCTTGGCCCCATCTACTTCATTCGCTACAACCATGCGTTCAATTCAACAAACACCAGTTACCCCTTCTTTGAAAAAAGTAAGGACAAAGGATTTGTAGAAGCCTGCAAAGAATTGTTGAGCAACAACCTGATGGTGCAGCAATGGAGTGAAGAGGCCGATCGCAACGATCCGTTGATCGCTTTGCACAACGATAATTATAAAGCATTTAATTTTTATACTCTGCCCGATGGCAGAACTGTTGGGTTATGGAAACTGGCGTTGACCTCTATCAGTACTGATAAAGGAAAATCCTGGTTGTATAACCCTGTACGTGCGCCTCACTTCGTAAACAGCAATGCCAAGATCTGGGGACAACGCACCTCCGATGGCAAATATGTAACTGTATACAACCCATCAGAATTCAGATGGCCTTTGGCATTATCGGTAAGTGACGATGGATTGAACTATAAGAACGTGTTACTGGTGAACGGCGAGATCACCTCACTCCGCTATGGCGGTGCCTACAAAAGCTATGGTCCGCAATATACCCGTGGATTGGAAGCCGGCGCCCTGTCACCCGATGGCAATTGCTGGATCACCTACAGCATGAACAAGGAAGACATTTGGGTGGCGAGCATACCCGTACCCATAAAGGATAAAGTAGAGGTAGATGTAAACGATGATTTCGCCACTTTACCTGCCGCCACGGCATTAAACGAATGGAATATATACAGTCCCATGTGGGCGCCGGTAGCCATAGACAAAGCACCGGATGGCGCCCAGGTACTATCGTTGAAGGACAAAGATCCGTTTGATTTTGGGAAGGCCGAACACGTTTTGCCAGCCGCAAAAAGAATGACGGCAACGTTTACGGTAGCTCCACAACAAAATGATCATGGTAACCTGCACATCGAGTTTCAGGATGCCAAAGGCAGCGCAGGCATCAGGATGGTGTTTGATTCAACAGGCACATTGTATGTAAAAGCAGGCTATAGAAACAGAAGCATCATGAAGTACGAGGCAGGAAAACAGTATGAAGTTACCGTATCCTTAAACACAAATGCCCGTTTTTATACGGTAACCGTGAATGGAAAGGAGAGTGGCAATCAGATCTTCTTTGCCCCTCTTGAAAATGTACAACGACTTGTTTTCAGAACCGGCGATGTACGTCGTTTTCCCGATTCCGATACCCCAACAGATCAGCTATATGATTTGCCAAACCCTGGCGCACAGGCTCAACCAGCAGTATATTTGATCAAGTCAGTAAAAACGAAAAAGGTACAGTAATGATCAGAAAAGGGCTATTAACGATCTTAATTGCCGGATGCGTAAGCGGCGCCGTTGCTCAGAAGAGCAGGAAAAGCAGCGCTGTTTTGAAAGCAGATGATTTCCGTCACTATGTAGACTATTTCAATAAAATGGAAGACGAGAATATTGTCCAGGCCATTCCCAATGCCCAGGCATGGGACTGGATGAAAGTAAATATTCCGTTGTTTGAATGTCCGCAACAGAACTTTGAAGAAATGTGGTATTTCCGCTGGTGGACGCTGCGGAAGCATATTAAACAAACACCAATAGGATATGCGATCACCGAGTTCCTGGTGCCTCGTAACTATGCAGACAAGTACAACCTTATCGGCAGCGCCCTGGGGCATCATATATATGAGGCCCGCTGGCTGCGCGACAACAGGTATCTGAATGAAGATTTTAATATCTGGTATCGCGGCAATGAAGGCAAACCCATGAACAGATTGCACACCTTCAGCAGCTGGAACATGTATGCCCTGTACAACCGTTACCTGGTTAATGGCGACAGCAGCTGGTTGCTGAACATGCTGCCCGATCTGGAAGCAGATTATGCCCGCTGGGAATCGGAAAAACGAATGCCCAATGGCCTCTTCTGGCAAACGGATGTAAAGGATGGCATGGAAGAAACCATCAGCGGCGGCAGAAAAGAAAAGAACTATCGTCCCACCATCAACAGCTATATGTATGGCAACGCCATCGCATTGGCCAACATGGAAAAAATGAAGGGTGATAAAGCCAAAGCCGGTCTGTATACGGCCAAAGCGGATACGCTTAAAAGGTTAATTCAACAATTACTCTGGAACCCGGTAGACACTTTCTTTGAAACCCGTAAACAGGCAGATACACTCGCCAATGTGCGGGAAGAAGTAGGTTTTATTCCCTGGTATTTCAATTTGCCCGATGCCGGCTATGAAGTCGCCTGGAAAAAGGTAAAAGAAGAAAAAACCTTCTGTGCGCCTTTTGGCATAACTACCGCCGACAGAAGCGATCCTCGGTTCCGTAAACGTGGCTGTTGTGCTTGTGAGTGGGATGGCGCCGTTTGGCCTTACGCCACTGCACAAACTATGACCGCCATGGCCAACTTAATGAATAATTATCAGCAAACGGTGGTGGATGATTCCCTGTATTTTCGCCTGATGGAGACTTATGTGGAATCGCAATACCGCCGCGGTCGTCCATACATAGGCGAATACCTCGACGAAACACATGGATATTGGTTAAAAGACGACCAGGAACGCAGCCGGTATTACAACCACAGCACCTTTAACGACCTGATGATAACCGGGTTGGCAGGTTTACGGCCTCGTAATGACAATAAGATAGAAGTAAATCCGTTGATCCCGGAAAATAAATGGCCCTGGTTTTGTGTCGACAATGTACCGTACCATGGCAAACTGGTGACCATCATCTGGGATAAAGACGGAACAAAATATAAAAAAGGCAGGGGACTGAGTGTTTGGGTAAATGGAAAGAAAGTAGTGTCAGCCGAACGTTTGCAAAAAGTAACAGGAAATCTTGAATAGTAAAAATGGAAATGAAACCGACTATAAAAACTAATTTGTTGAAAGTGCTTGCTTTCGCTTTTGGCTTACAGCTTACAGCTTTCAGCTCCCTTCATGCCCAACAAACGGAGATCCAGTATCTGTCGGGTACCGGCAGCGATAAAACCGTTAACTGGCAATTCTTTTGTACGGCCGGTCGCAATTCTGGTAAATGGACAACCATTGCAGTGCCAGGTAACTGGGAAGTGCAGGGGTTTGGAAAATATAACTACGGACACGATAAAGATTCGGTTCGCGGTAAAGAACAGGGTTTATATAAATACAATTTCAACGTGCCCGCCAACTGGCAGGGCAAAACCATCAATATAGTTTTCGAAGGTTCCATGACCGATACCGAAGTAAAGATCAATGGTAAATCGGCCGGGGCAACCCACCAGGGTTCTTTTTACAGTTTCTCCTATGACATTACGAAGCTGTTGAAGTTTGGTAAAAAGAACCTGTTGGAAGTAACAGTAAGTAAGCACTCGGCCAATGAATCGGTAAACTGGGCCGAACGCCACGGTGATTACTGGATCTTTGGCGGCATCTTCAGACCCGTGTTTTTACAGGCGCTGCCTGTTGAGCATATTGCGCAGGTTGCTGTCGATGGAAAGGCAAGCGGTGCTTTTACTGCCAACGTAAAAGTAGCGGCTGTTGCACAGGCAGATGAAGTAAGCGCACAGCTGTTCACTATGGATGGCAAAAAAGTAGGCGAGGCTTTTTCTGCAAAAATAAAATCGGGCGATACCCTCGCTACATTAAAAACAAGCGTGGCTTCTCCTGCAACCTGGACACCCGAGTTTCCCAACCGCTACAAAGTTGAATTCACCCTGCTGGCAAAAGGAAAACCAGTTCATACTTTACAGGAGAAATTCGGTTTCCGGACCATTGAAGTACGCGAACGCGATGGCATTTACCTCAATGGTGTTAAGATAAAATTCAAAGGCGTGTGCCGCCACTCGTTCTGGCCAACTACGGCCAGGGCCATGAATGAAACCCGCAGCATCGAAGATGTGCTGATGATGAAAGATATGAACATGAACGCGGTGCGGATGTCGCATTACCCGCCCGATGCACACTTCCTGAATGCCTGTGACTCGTTAGGTTTAATGGTGCTTGACGAATTGTGCGGCTGGCACAAAGCATACGATACCCAGGTGGGCAGCATACTGGCGCAGGAAATGATCGTGCATGATGTGAATCATCCTTCCATCGTTGTTTGGGACAATGGTAACGAAGGTGGTAGTAATGCGGAGTTGGATCACTGGTTCGATGAGCTGGATATTCAACACCGGCCGCTGATCCATCCCTGGCAGGTGTTTCGTCAGTTCGATACCCAACACTATATCAATTACGATTACGGTAATGAAACCCATCTGCATGGTCACCAGATCGTATTCCCGACAGAATTTCTGCATGGTTTGTATGATGGCGGTTTAGGCGCCGGCCTGGAAGATTACTGGGAACTGATGTGGCATCATCCCCGCTCAGCCGGTGGTTTTCTGTGGGTATTTGCCGATGAAGGCGTTATCAGAAAAGACAAAAACGACAGCCTCGACACCGATGGCAACCACGCACCTGATGGAATTGTTGGTCCCTACCACGAAAAAGAAGGCAGCTATTATACCATTAAAGAAGTATGGGCGCCCGTTCATTTCGAGTTAAAAGATATTACCCCTGCTTTCACCGGACAATTCAAGGTAGAGAACAGGTATCATTTCACCAACCTGAATCAATGTCGCTTTACGTTTAAGTTAGCATCCTTGCAAAACGGCAGCAAAGACAGCGTTGCAGGCACCGTGAATGTTCCTGACATTGCGCCTGGTACAAGCGGCGCTATCACCTGCAACCTGCCGGCCAACTGGCAACAGTACAGCGTGATCTATGTAACAGCTTACGATGTAACCGGTCATGAAATTTATACCTGGAGCTGGCCCATTAAACTGCCGGCAGCAGTGGCGAAAAATATAATCAAGCTGGAAGGCAATGCCACGGTTAATGTTTCAGAAAAAGATTCTTTGATCATCGCCACTGCTGGTGATGTAACCGTAACGTTCAATAAAAGGACCGGGTTGTTACAAACCGTACAAAATGGCAAAGGCGCCATCCCTTTAAGCAATGGTCCTTTATTATGCGAAGGCGAAACCGGCTTTGTAAAATGGAACACCCGCAAGGAAGGAAACAACCAGGTCATCGCAGCGGAGTTTCAAAAGAAAAGTCTTTGCCAGTTACTGGAGTGGACCGTATTCCCTTCAGGCTGGGTGAAAATGCAGGTAAAGTATTTCCCGAAAGATTATGAAACCTCATTGGTAGGTATCAACTTCTCACTCCCCGAAAGTATTGTGAAGTCAATACAGTGGATGGGTTCCGGACCTTACCGTGTTTGGAAAAACCGCATGAAAGGCGGCACGCTGAATGTTTGGAACAAAGACTACAACAATACCTCAACCGGTGAAGGCAAACTGATCTATCCAGAATTTAAAGGATATTACTCCAACCTATATTGGATGAAGTTGAACACCACCGGACAACCGCTGACTGTAGTGTGTGCCAATGAAGATGTTTTTTTACGGTTGTTCACGCCGAAGTTTTCGGTTACCCCATTCAATACAGCACCCGCGTTTCCCGATGGCGATCTGTCGTTCATGCATGGTATCTCGCCCATTGGCACCAAATCGCAAAAAGCGGAGAATATGGGCCCCATGGGAAAAAAGCATATGTTCTATGATTATGGTAAAGACCCGATGTATGCTAAGGATATAACTTTGTTCTTTAACTTCTCGGGTAAGGAGTAGAGAGTTGACCAGTTAACCAGTTGACGAGTTGATCAGGAGATACAGGTTGATAGAGTTGATAAGGTTGATAGAGTTGATAATGGAAAGGCAAAGGAAGAAGAAAAATTGAAAATAAGAAATTGAGAAAGATGAATTTTATCGCGAGGCTGTATTTCCCCTCCCCCACCGGGGGAGGCCGGGAGGGGGCCAGATTTCTTTTAACAGGCATGCTGCTGATTTTATCAGCAGCATCGTCCGTTAAGGCGCAGCTTACAGCCCGGCATCTCCGTTGTGAAATGTTGAACAATCCTGCCGGTATCGATGTAACGCCACCACGGCTCAGCTGGCAGTTGTTCGGCAAGGTTCGCAATACGCAACAGGTCGCTTACCAGGTACTGGTAGCCTCAACACCTGAGAAACTCGCCAAACAGGAAGGCGATATCTGGAACTCGGGTAAAGTGAGTTCCAACCAATCCATTCATGTAGCATACAAAGGCAAAGCGCTGGCAAGTCGTACCGCCTGTTACTGGAAAGTAAAAGTGTATACCAACAAAGGCGAAACAGGCTGGAGCCAACCCGCTACCTGGAGCATGGGGTTGTTAACGCCGGACGACTGGAAAGCCCAATGGATCGGATTGGATAAAGCCATGCCCTGGGACAGTGTTTCCCAGTACTCACGTCTATCTGCACGTTATTTCCTGAAAACGTTTACAGAGCAATTAGCAGTTAAGAAGGCTACGGTATATGTTTCCGGTCTTGGATTGTATGAACTGTTCATAAACGGGCAGCGGATCGGCGATGCAGTGATGGCGCCCGGTGCTACCAACTTCACCAAATCTGTTCTTTACAATACTTACGATGTAACAAAACAATTGCAGCAGGGGAACAACGCTATTGCCGCCGTGTTGGGTAACGGCCGTTTCTTCACCATGCGGCAAAATTACAAGCCAAAAAAGATCAACACCTTTGGCTTTCCCAAACTGTTGCTGCAGCTGGAAGTAGAATATACCAACGGTACAAAGAAAACCATAGTTACCGATGGCTCGTGGAAGATGAATGCCGATGGTCCCATTCGTACCAACAACGAATACGATGGGGAAGAATACGACGCTACAAAAGAAATGACCGGTTGGAACAAGCCCGGTTTTAACGATAAAGGCTGGCAACAGCCGGAGGTTGTGCAGGCGCCCGGCGGCCAACTGACTGCCCAAATGAATGAACCCATTAAAATAATGAAGACCATAAAACCGGTGGGCATTACTCAATTGAAACCGGGTGTTTTCATTTTGGATATGGGACAGAATATGGTGGGCCGTTTGCAAATGCAGGTAAAAGCAAGCAAAGGCCGGCAAGTGACATTGCGCTTTGGCGAAAGCCTGCAACCTGATGGCGAATTGTATGTGCGCAACCTGCGCGATGCAAAAGTAACAGACATCTATACAGCTAAAGGCGTAGGTATTGAAACCTGGATGCCCGACTTTGTATACCACGGTTTCCGCTATGTGGAGATCACTGGTTATCCCGGAGCGCCTGCTGTAAATAATTTTGAAGGCAAGGTGATCTTTGATGACCTCGCTACCACCGGCACCTTTGAAACTTCCAACGAAATAGTAAACCGCATTCATCAAAACGCGTGGTGGGGTATCAGCGCCAACTACAAGGGAATGCCGCTCGATTGTCCGCAACGGAACGAGCGCATGCCCTGGCTGGCCGATCATGCCATTGGTTCATTGGGTGAAAGCTTTCTATTTGGCAATGGTAACCTGTATGCCAAATGGTTGCAGGATATTGAAGAAGCCCAAACACCCGAAGGTTCTATCCCGGATGTGGCGCCCGCTTACTGGAATTATTACAGCGATAACATGACCTGGCCCGGCACTTACCTGGTGGTGGCTGATATGCTGTATAACCAGTATGGCGACAAACGCGTCATTGAAAAACATTATGCCTCTATGAAGAAATGGCTGCAATACATGCAGACCAAGTTCATGAAGGATTATATTATCGCAAAAGATAAATATGGTGACTGGTGCGTGCCACCCGAATCACCTGAGTTGATACATTCACAAGACAGCCTGCGAAATACCGATGGTACCCTCATTGCCACCGCTTATTTCTATCGCATGATGTGGTATATGCAAAAGTTTGCCGGTTTAATCAATCAACCGGAAGATGCGAAAGCTTTTGCCGAACTGAATCAGCATATCCAGGAAGCCTTCACCAAACGCTTCTTCAACAAGCAAAAGA
>NZ_JBJMLX010000092.1:0-5214 GCF_045805085.1 Niastella sp. | reverse complement strand
CGGGTGCTGTTACAAAGATCCATTTATCGGCAAAGGGAGGTATCCAGTCTTCCTTGAAAAACAATTTAAGGGTATCTGCCAGCACGATCAGGATACCCAATGGCCCCGCACGGTTCGGTCCCAGGCGGTCCTGCCACAGGGCCAGCAAACGGCGTTCTACCCAGATCAATCCGGCCGCAATATTCAGCAGTACGAATAAAACGCCAATAACGATCCATACTTGTTGTGTTGTGCTCATGATTGAAAATTCTGAGTTCCTGGTACTAAGTTGCCGGGTTCGTAGGTTATTGAGTTCTTTAGTTTGTTAGTTATTTAGTTCACGTTTCACGACCTGCTTTCTTTTAAACTGGTCAACTGATCAACTGGTTAACTGGTCAACTTTATACTAACATAACTGTTCCAGTTCATCACAGGCATACCTGGTAGTCCCGCCGGCATTACAACCAATCCATTTGGTAAAGAGCGATCAATGGTAACCGGCAATTCATATTCCTGTTCATATACCTGGATGGCTACTGTTTGTCCATTGGTTACACCAAGCCTTACCGCATCAGTTGCAGAGAGCGCCACATAAGGTTCAGGCGACAATTCGCGAATGCCTTTAGCGTACGCGCTCAATTCTTCAGACCCAAACACATGGTATTGCGGAAACAACAACCACCTATCATTGCGCACTACATACGCTTCAGGGATATCTTTGAAATAAGCCGGTGCAGCATCCTTCTTATAAGCAAACAGCCATTTACCTGCCTGCTCGTTCTTTAAAGAACCGCCAGGCTCCTGCTGGTATTTATTAACAGCCTGAATAGAGTTCCAACCAGGCGACCAGAAGAACGGGATCAGTGGCGATGGCGGCATCCCGGAATATCCTTCCATGGTAAAAGTGAATGGAGAGTCATCATCTTGTTTTGGCTCTGGTTCACTCACTGCCAGGTTCGACAACATGGCCGTGCGTCCGCTGTAACGGTGTGGTTCACGCGGCAACGCCTGTCCGTTTATCCGAAAATCATGGTGAGGCGCTGCATCTGTAATACCGGCAAATTGCGGCAACAACTGCTCCGTCCGGGCCAAAACATCCTCAGGGTGGTACACGCTTTCGTTCCCTTCCCCGGTTCGTACAGCCTGCATTTTCAACAACCATTTCCAGCTTTCCCGGATGGCTGTATGACCCGGCATAAACACCTGGAAGAACCGTTGCGCGCGGCCTTCATAATTTACCAGGGTTCCATCGCCTTCGGCAAAGGTGGCTGCAGGGATCAGGATATCGGCATGTTGGGTAGTAAGGTTATTCAATGAATCAAGCACCACGCAATGTTCCACACTATTAAAAAACAGATCGGCAACAAGCGTGGGCACATTCCGGTACAGATCATTTTCCAGTACAATAGCGGTCATATTTTTTTCCCGGGTGGTGCGCAAAACAGCACTCTCAAAACTTGGGGGCTGCATCATGGCCAGGCCCATGCTGTTGCATTCCGGCATTACGTATGCCAGGCGTACTTCATTATCGGCGGTCTTACAGGCAGCGGCAATATCAAATGCGGCGCGGATCAACGCTTCATTATAACAACCAGTTCCACTGATGATCACCGGCCGTTTCGCCTGCTGCAAAAACACGGCAATATCAATAACATTTGCCAGGGTATCTTCATCCACCTGCACCCGCGGCAGAGCGCCATTCAACTGGTGAGCGATCGCAAAACCGATGCGGGCGAGATCGTCCGGCGCATTATGCTGTACACAGGTGCTTATTTCATCGAGCGGCGATGCGGTGATGGTACAATTGGCCAGGAATCCTTTTTCTTCCTGTACTATTTCATGAACGGCTGCATCGTGCCAAAGAGGTATGGTTGCATTATGCTCCAACGCATGGTGTGCCGCGGTTTTCAACACGCTTTGACGAACCGCCAGCGCCATTACCGGGGCGGTGTTCCAGATATCTTCGCCCAACACCAGGATGGCATCTGCCTGTTGGATATCCTGAAGAGAAGCAGTTTTCACCACACCGGTTTGCAGCACTTCCACGATGCGTCGTTGAATGAATCCCACATTATCGCTGATGCCTTGGTAAAAGTTTTCTTTACCCACCAGTTGCATCAATGCGGTATTACTTTCAACAGAAGCGCGCGGTGACCCAATGCCTATCAACGGATGATCGGCCAGTAATTTTCTCATGTGACCCGTCAATGTAGCTTCGTCCACTGCTTCCACCGCCTGGTTGCGGATAAGCGGCTGTGTAATGCGGTTCTCACTGTTTACAAATTCATACCCAAACCGGCCGCGATCGCAAAGAAAATAACCATTTACCTGGCTGCTGAACCGATTGGTAATACAACGCAACTGTTCGTACCGTTCGCCTGCAATGGTATTGCACCCCACGCTGCAATGCTGACAAACCGAAGGCGCGGTGGTGAGGTCCCACTTGCGGGTATAATGTTCCCGCAGGGTTTTATCGGTAAATACACCAGTCGGACAAACCTCTGCCAGGTTTCCGCTGAAGGGGCTTTGCAGCACGCCATCCTGCTCCCGGCCAAAATAAACATGGCTGTGCGCCGCAAATACATTCAGGTCCTTACCACCGGCATAGTCGTGGTAATAGCGAACACAACGATAACACTGAATGCAGCGGTTCATTTCATGGTGAATGAACGGCCCCAGGTATTGATTGGTAAAAGTTCTTTTTTTGAAATGATAGCGGCGGTAATCGTGACCCGTCATGACCGTCATATCCTGCAGGTGGCAACTCCCGCCTTCATCGCAAACGGGGCAATCATGCGGATGATTGGTCATAAGCCATTCTATTACCTGGCTGCGAAAGGCTTTGGCGGTTTTGTCGGCCACCGATACCCGCAAACCGTCTTTTATATTTTCCATGCAACTCATCATCAATTTGCCATGGGTATCGTTCTCATCTTTAAAAACCTTTACGGCGCATTGACGGCAGGCGCCCACGCTGCCCAACGCCGGATGCCAGCAGAAATAGGGCAGATCGATACCTAACCCAAGGCAAACCTCCAGCAGGTTCTTTCCCTGTTTTACATCGTATGGCTTGTTATCGATGAATATCGTTGACATAACAATTGGTTAGGCGGTGTAAGGACACCGGTGTAACGAAATATGTTTCTCAAAATCATCCTTAAAATATTTCAATGCGCTTTGCAGAGGTTCCATGGCGCCGGGTGCCAGGGCACAAAAAGTATTACCGGGACCCAGCATGTGCGTATGCATTTCCAACAACTCCATATCCTGTTCGGTACCACTCCCCTGCTCCAGGCTTAACAACATTTTTTCAACCCAGGGCAGCCCTTCGCGACAGGGCGTACACAATCCACAACTTTCCTGCGCAAAAAAATGTTGCAGGTTGTGCACAAAACCAACAGGACAGGTAGCATCGTCCATCACTACCATAGTACCGGTGCCCAGTCGGCTTCCGGCTTTAGCCACGTCGGTAAAATCCATTTTTACATCGAGGTGCTCGGTAGTCAGAAAATCAGTGGAAGCGCCACCGGGCAATACGCCTTTTAACTGGTAGCCGTTCTTCATGCCACCGGCATATTCTTCTATCAACTCCCGAATAGTTACACCCATCGGCAGTTCCCAGCAACCCGGTTTATTTACCTTTCCACTAACGCCATATAATTTGGTACCGCTGTCTTCACTATTGCTTAATCCCTTGAACCAGTCGACGCCATTGTTTACAATATGTGGAATGTTACAAAGCGTTTCTACATTATTTACAATGGTTGGCTTGCCATACAAACCACTTAACTGTGGATAGGGCGGTTTGGCCCTTGGTGTTGCCCTTCTTCCTTCCAATGCATTTAATAAAGCGGTTTCTTCCCCACACATATAGCGGCCCACCCCGGTATGCAAATGCATTTCTAAATTAAACCCGCTACCCAGGATATTCTTTCCCAGAAAACCGGCCACATAAGCTTCATGAATGCTCTTGCGTAGCAATTGGGCTGCCTTTTTATATGCCCAACGTAAAAATATAAACGATACCTCCGCCTGGATGGCATAGGCTGACAGGATCATGCCTTCTATGAGTTGATGCGGATTGCCTTCCAATAGCAACCGGTCTTTAAAAGTGCCGGGTTCCATTTCATCGGCATTGGCAATAAGGTATTTTGGATGCGGGGCATGATCGTCCATAGGCACAACACCCCACTTGACACCCGTACTAAAACCTGCGCCGCCCCGGCCTTTTAGTCCACTGTCCTTCACCAGTTGCTGTACTTCCTTCGGCGTCATACTGCCCAGCGCTTTTTGCAGGGCCGCATAACCACCTGTCATTTGATATTCCCTGAGATCAAATGGCGGACAGCCAGGATGAATATATTGTGTGAGCGGACGTTCCATATTATGTCAGGTGTATTGTTTTAAAATGCTTTCGAGCATTTCAACGGTCAGATCTTTATACAGGTCATTGTCGATCATGAGCGCCGGAGCGTGATCGCAGCAACCCAAACAGGCATTAGGCAACAACGTAAAACACTGATCGCTGGTGGTTTCGCCAAATTGTATGTGCAACTTTTCCTGCAGGGCTTTATAGATCTCGCCATACTTCATCACATAGCACGAAATGCTGTCACACACCAGGATCACATGCCGCCCCACCGGTTTGCGGAAAATAAGGTTATAAAAAGTGGCCACGCTGTCCACTTCAGCCGGACTCATTTGCAAATAAGCGGCAATCGCGCTCACACTTTCGTCGCTGATCCAGCCACGCTGGCGCTGCACAATCTTTAAAGCTTCAATAACTGCAGCGCTTTTATGCGGCACCAGGCTTACTTCATGGTCAATGAACTGACGCTCCATGTCCGTTAGGTAATGCTGCTGATACTTCGCAGTATTATCTTGTTTTGAAACTTCTTTATTTATTTTTTGTGATATCATATTATTATCGGCAATCGTGAATCGTGAATCGGCAATTTTGGCCCCGCTTAATCGTGAAACGTCAACCGCGAAACGTGAAAGGCTTCCTGACTTTTTTCTTCCACGTCAACTTGTTAACTCGTCAACTTGTTAACTCGTCAACTGATCAACTGGTCAACTCAACGATCTATATCAGCCAAAACAAAATCTATACTCCCTAATATGCTTAAGAGATCACTCACCGTATACCCTTTGCTGATATACGGCACCATTTGCATATGAGGGAATGACGGGGTGCGGATGCGCACGCGATAGGCCGCCGTATTGCCATCACTG
>NZ_JBJMLX010000091.1:0-14346 GCF_045805085.1 Niastella sp. | reverse complement strand
GGGTTAGCCCTCATTTTTTAGAGTGTGTTTCTGAATATTTTTTTACAGTTTCAGGGTTAGGCAAACCAACTTGTTTAAGGACTCTGTTAGCTTCTTCCATTAATAAAAGCACGCCTTCCTATACAAAAACCACTTTGGGTATGAGCTGGTATATTAAAGACAATAAATTATACCTACTTTCAACCGAGGCGGTTTCTGGATTTGGTTCATTTAAATATGACAGCTACTGCAATCTCATTGACCTAAATTCCAACAAGATGGAAAAGAAAAAAATAGGAAATGGTCAAGCCAGTGCTACCAGAACAATATGTGCGCATGCCACTCTTTGGTTTCCCAACGAGTGTGTAGTAAGCCATTTGTATTACATAAAATTATTTGGGGTAAAAAAGTTCAACACCATTCTTGAAAAAATCACTTATGAGGACATTGATAAATTAACAGCGATCAAATAATTGCACTCAGTAGACTTATAGTTTTTAATGATGTCGCCCGTTTTTTTATTTTTTGAGTTAGAAATCGTCCTTCGCGCATAGGCAAAATATTTTTTCTCAGATGCGACAGCTTTTTTCTCCTGAGAAACGAATCTTCGCTCACTGGAAATTTACCTTTGCACCTGAGAAATTTACTTTCGCACCTGGGAAATTACCTTTCGCGCATGGGGGAAAATAAATTTCCCATGAGAAAAAGATAATTTCTCATGGGAAAAATGCTTTTATTGATAAAATATGTCTGTAAGTAACAATAAAATGGACCAAAGTTCTTACACTGCAGGCTCTTGTTGACTTAAACAGTGGAAACTTCCCAAACCCCAGATGATATCTGTAGAATCGATACCAATCACTTTGCGATCGGGGAAACTTTGTTGAATGATCTGTAACGCTTTATCATCATTGGCGCAGCGATAAGTAGGAACAATCACCGCCGTATTGGCAATATAAAAATTCGCGTAAGAAGCCGGCAAACGTTGCCCTTCATACTCAATCGCGTCGGGCATGGGCAGCTCTATCACATTCAATTGCTGTCCATTTAACAACCGCATTTGTTTTAACTGGCGCAGGTTGTGCTGCAGCAATTCGTAATTCTCATCCTGTTTATTTTCTTCTACCACCGTTAACACGGTATTGGCGTTTACAAAACGAACCGTATCATCGATGTGGCCATCGGTATCATCACCCACAATGCCTTCATCAACCCACAATACCTGTTCAACGCCGTAATAGTTATACAGGTATTCTTCTATCTGCTGCTGGTTCAAATGCGGGTTACGGTTGCCATTCAACAAACAGGCGGTTGACGTTAACAACGTACCCTGTCCGTTAAATTCTACCGACCCGCCTTCCATTACAATACCGGGATGGTATACGGGAATATTATAGTGTTTACCGATTAAAGTAGGGATTACATCATCCAGGTCGAATGGCGGATACTTATTGCCCCAGGCATTGTAGCCCCAGTCAACGATCACCTTTTTGATCTCCGCATGGGGGTTTATCAAAAACGCCGGACCATGATCGCGGCACCAGGCATCATTGGTAGGATGAAGAAAAAATTTGATCTTACCCAGGTCGGCGCCTGCTTCGGTAAGACATTTAATAGCAAAGGCTTTCATGGCGTTGTCCACTACATTGATGCACACCTCTTCGCCTTTTGCCACTTCTTTAATAAACTGACTATAGAAAGGATAGATCGTTTCAATCTTGCCGGGCCACGATGCTTCTTTATGCGGCCAGCTCAGCCAGGTAGCTGTATGCGGCGCAAATTCTGCAGGAAAGTAATAACCTAGTTCTTTTGGAGTCTTCATTATCCTTTTTTCTTGATTGCGTTATTCGTGGTTATTAGTTGCCGTTGCACGATTCAGGTTACAGGTTTCAGGTTTACTTCTATGGTTTTCCCTGTAACCTGTAACTTGAAACAGCATTTCAATTATCTATGCTTATGATTAAAACAATTACGCTTCATCATCAATGAACCGCTTGGTGATCGGTTGGTAAGAATCAATTCTGCGGTCGCGCATAAATGGCCAATGAGTGCGGTAGCGATCGGTCAACGCAGTATCCAGTTCTATCACATTCACTTCTTCTTTATCGTGCGAAGCCTGGTATAAAACAGTTCCGAACGGATTGCTCACAAATGAACCACCCCAAAATTTCATAGCGCCTTTTTGTTCCAATCCAACACGGTTTACACTTACTACGTGCACGCCGTTTGCCACGGAATGGCTGCATTGAATGGTTTGCCAGGCATTGTATTGCTCGGTATTGGTTGTATCGTCCTGCGAAGTAGCCCAGCCAATAGCAGTTGGGTAAAACAAGATCTCGGCGCCCATAAGCGAAGTAATGCGGGCTGCTTCAGGATACCATTGATCCCAGCAGATGAGCACGCCAATGGTGGCGAATTTTGTTTTGAATACTTTATATCCCAGGTCGCCGGGCGTGAAATAGAATTTCTCGTAGTACGCCGGGTCATCGGGGATGTGCATTTTGCGGTACTTGCCCAGGTAGGTACCATCGGCATCGAGCACCGCTGTTGTATTGTGATAAAGCCCCTGAGCTCTTTTTTCAAACAAAGAAGCGATGATAACCACACCGGTCTCAGCTGCTACCTTACTTAATGAATCGGTAGAAGGTCCGGGAATAGGCTCTGCCAGTTTAAAGTTGTCGTAATCTTCCACATCGCAGAAGTACAGCGAAGTGAATAACTCCTGCAAACAAACGATCTGTGCGCCTTTGGCTGCCGCCTCACGTACTTTTTCAATTGCTTTTTGCAGGTTAACATCTTTATCGTTGGTGCAGCTCATTTGCACCAGGCCTATTTTTACTTTTGTCATTTCTTATTTAAGTTCTTTGTTCTACAATCTGAGTTCCGCATTATAACAAGGAACTACCTGAATTGTTGAATTGGTATCTTATCAACTTGTTAACTTTTCAACTGGTTAACCGATCACTAAGTTTCTACCTGTAACAGCGCGTCCAGGTTGCTGATACCAATTTTCTTTTCGCTAACATACCCTTCGGCGTATTTCACGCCAATGCGCTTACCCATCATGCGGGCGCGTCCGGTTACACTGTCCAGAAAATCGGGGGATGAAATATAGGTTTGCGGCCCTTCGTGTCCGTCTACCGGGTTGAAAAACTGGGTGCTGTAAGCCTGGATGGCCTCCATGCGTTGGTCAAATACATCGGAGATATCGATGAGCAGATCAGGTTCGTGGTACCAGTCCTGCAAATAATGCAATACATATTTGGGGCGCCAGCGTTGTTGTGGTTTACCGCTCTCGTCGGTGGTTTCAATTTTTGCCAGTCCTGCCAAAAAACAAGCTGTAGCAATCAGTTGGCCGGCGCGGCCATGATCGGGATGCCGGTCGTCAAGGGCATTCCCCAGTACCACTTCAGGTTGATAGGTCCTGATGGCCTGTATCAGTTTCAATTGATGTTCTTCATCATTGCGGAAAAAGCCATCCCGCATTTTCAGGTTGGCGCGTACCTGTACTCCCATGATCTCAGCAGCTTTGGCTGCTTCCGCATAACGGGTTTCAATGGTGCCCCTGGTTCCCAACTCGCCCTGGGTAAGATCGAGGATCCCGGCTTTCTTGCCCCGCTTAATTTCGTTGATCAATGTACCAGAACAACTCAGCTCCACATCATCAGGATGAACGCCAATGGCCAGTAAATCCAGTTTCATATTAAAAATTGAGCGGCAAAAATACAAAGTTATTTAGTTATTGAGTTCATAAGTTATTGAGTTCGAAATCAAACGTTTCGAAATCAAGCGTTCAACTTACAAACTAAAAAACTAAATAACTAACAAACTTAAAACAGCATTCCCCACTTAATCAGCGCATCTACCTCCGCCGGAGCATTGTCGATATGTTCACCTGCGCGTTTTTTCCCCAGTCTGACGATGACCGTTTTTTTGGAAGGAATTACAATTACATACTGGCCCAGAATGCCGCGGGCATAAAAGATCCCGGGCTTGCTGGGAATGATCCACCACTGATAGCCATAGTAGGTGCAACGTAGCCCGTCCTGGTCGGGAATATGGCAGGGTTTTATGGAGTTGAGGTAATAATCCATGGGTATGATCTCGTTGCCCTTCCAGCGGCCACTGTCCAGCATTAGCTTGCCCAACCGGGCAAAATCCCGGGCATTAGAATTAAAGCAACAATAGGCCTTTTCGTTCCCGCCTATCTGGTCGGTGCTCCACAAGGCAGCATGTTCGGCCCCCATTGGCTGCCACAATTTTTCCGAAGCATAGGCGCTGAGCGATTTGCCGGTGGCTTTTTCCAGCACCAGTCCTAACAGCTGGGTATCGCCCGATTTGTAGTAATGCAGGGTACCCGGCGGGTGAATAATGGAAACACCTGTAGCCGTTTTATATGCATCGTGCCCATAATATAATTCGGTGGTCACCGAAAAAGGATTGGCGTACGATTCATCCCAGTTGCTGCCACTGCTCATGGTAAGCAGGTCCACAATGCGCACTTTGGCTTTTTCGCCGGTCCTGAACTCGGGTAGAAAATCGCCCACCGGTTGCTGCAGCGACTGTATTTTACCTTCTTTCACGGCAGCGCCTATCAGCAGGCTGGTAATGCTTTTGGCCATGGAAAAGGAACCCGACAGGGAAGAATCGCTGTAGCCGTCCCAGTAAAATTCATACAAAATGGAATCGTTCTTAATGGCCAGTACTGCCACGGTTTCCAGATCTTCCAGCATCTTTTTCAGGGTAACCGGCAACGGGTTTTTGTTGTAGTCGTTTGAAAGGCTCCAGGGTTGCGGTTCGCCCGTTACCACGGTATTATTGGTGAACTTTTTATAGTCATCGATATTGGCAAAATTGTACCATACCGCCTCAAACAAATAAGTACGGCCTGAGATAACAGCGTAGGCGCTGAAAGCCACAATTATCACCAGAATAATGGTCACAATTACGCGAATAAACTTTTTCATAGCAGTGATTGTTGAATTGAAGGTAATACATTGAACCAACCTGTTTGGGCCATTTAATTGGTTATTAACTATTTTTTTCCAGCATGTGTAAAAAAAAGGAATACGTAACACAATAAAAATTATTGCAAAAGCTCCGGCATAGTGACAGTCCCTTTTTTTTGCTCTTTTCTCATTTTCGAGTAGCTTCGCAGGTCTTTATTCGAAAAAAGGCAAAGCAAGTCAGTAATAGCATACTGCCGGAAGGATCAGTAAATCGTAAAATCTAAAATCGTAAATCGAAATGGCATACGACGTAGTAGTTCTCGGAAGCGGCCCCGGCGGATATGTGGCAGCTATCCGGGCATCTCAACTGGGATTCAAAACCGCAATCATTGAAAAGGAAAGTCTGGGTGGTATTTGTTTGAACTGGGGCTGTATTCCCACCAAAGCCCTGCTGAAAAGCGCCCAGGTTTTTGAATACATTAAGCACTCAAAAGATTATGGTATCGAAGCCACTGGCACTCCTGATTTTTCGGCAGTTATCAAACGCAGCCGCGGCGTAGCCGATAAAATGAGTAAAGGTGTTCAGTTCCTGATGAAGAAGAACAAGATCGACGTGATCATGGGCTTCGGAAAACTGAAAGCCAAAGGTCAGATAGAAGTAAAAGGCGCCGATGGCAAATCACAGATCGTTGAAGCAAAAAATATCATTCTGGCAACCGGTGGTCGCAGCCGCGAACTGCCCAGCCTGAAAATAGATGGTAAAAAGATCATTGGCTATCGCGAAGCTATGGTGCTGCCTACGCAACCCAAAAGCATGATCGTGGTAGGTAGTGGCGCCATCGGGGTTGAATTTGGTTACTTCTACGCTACCCTGGGTACTAAAGTTACCATCGTTGAATTCATGGACCGCATAGTTCCTGTTGAAGACGAGGAAATTTCAAAAGAACTGGCAAAGAACTTCAAGAAGAATGGCATCGAGATCATGACCAGCTCTGAAGTTACCAGTGTAGATACCAGCGGCAATGGCGTTAAAGCCAAAGTAAAAACCAAAGATGGTGAAGTTACCCTGGAAGCCGATGTTGTACTGAGCGCTGTGGGTGTAGCTGCTAACATCGAAGGTATTGGCCTGGAAGAACTCGGCGTAAAAACTGAGAAAGGCAAAATTGCGGTAGATAAATATTACAAAACCAACGTACCAGGCATTTACGCTATCGGAGACTGCGTTCCTGGTCAGGCATTGGCGCACGTGGCTTCTAAAGAAGGGATCATCTGCGTTGAAAGCATTGCCTACGGTGAAAAGAAATACGCGCACCAACCCGAAGCACTGGATTACGGAAACGTACCAGGCTGTACTTATTGCACACCTGAAGTTGCTTCAGTTGGTATGACCGAAAAACAGGCTAAAGATGCCGGTTATGAAATTAAAGTAGGTAAATTCCCGTTAAGCGCTGCCGGTAAAGCTACTGCTGCCGGTCATAACGAAGGTTTCGTGAAAGTTATCTTCGATGCTAAATACGGCGAATGGCTCGGTACCCACATGATCGGTTACAACGTTACCGAAATGATCGCCGAAACTGTAGTTGCCCGCAAACTGGAAACTACTTACCATGAAGTACTGGATAGCATCCATCCTCACCCAACTATGAGTGAGAATATCAAGGAAGCTATTGAAGTTGCTTATGGTGAAGCGATTCACATCTAGTAAGAAGCTTTATTATAGAAAAGGGGCATCTGAATTCAGGTGCCCCTTTTCTTTTATCGTGAAACGGCAAACGTGAAACGTGAAAGTCCTTATAGCTGAACTCTGACTATTATCGGCAATCTCAGACCTTTCAACTTTCAACTTTGAATTTTCAACTAAGAGCCCTGTGCTTCCTTGCTTCCAAAAACCTTTTTCAACAAATCAGTTACCCGGGAAACAGGATCTTTACGGATCTTTTGTTCTTCAAGACTTACCTGGTAAAAGATGCCGGTGATGGCTTTATCAGTTACAAAACCACTTAGATCGGGATTGATCTTGTTGGTGGCAAACTTATTATAGGTGTTAAATACATCCGACCAGTACCTGGTGGCGCTTACTTTATCCAACGATTGTTGAATAACAGGCTTGAAAGCTGAAGTTAAAGCCGAAGTAGTCTTTGTCTTCAGGTAGTTGGTAGCCGCAAAATCACCGCCTTTCAAAATACCCAGTGCATCCTGAATGGTCATGGATTTAATGGCGTCTACAAAGATCGGCGCAGCTGATTTGGTAGCATCTTCAGCGGCCCGGTTCAGCGATAGAACGGCTTTATCAACCAGGCTGCCCATTCCCAGGTCACGCAGGGTCTTTTCTACCTTTTGAGCTTCCTCGGGTAATAATATCTTGATAGCGGCATTTTTAAAGAACCCGTCCAGGGCAGACAGCTGATTGGAAGAATTCTGTGCGCCTACTTCCAACGCCTGTTTTAAGCCGGCTGCTATGTCGGCCGTGGTTAATTGTCCCCCGGCGGTTGCCGGATAATTCTGTTCAATGGATTTAAGGATCTGCTGCGTACTTTCGCAGCCAGAGAGTGCGGAGAGTAGTAATACACAGGATAATAATTGGATAATTCTTTTCATCATCAATTGTTTGCTGATTAATTTTTGCAAGATTAAGCCGTAAATTTATAAAAATGCAAATATCAGTTTGGGAAAAAGAAAGTTTTTATGCACCTAAAGATGTGATCATCGTGGGCAGCGGACTGGTAGGCCTTTGGTGCGCCTGGCATCTTAAAAAGCACGATCCTGCACTTTCTGTTGCTATTATAGACAGGGGGATCATTCCCACCGGGGCCAGCACCCGGAATGCCGGTTTCGCCTGCTTTGGCAGTGTTACCGAACTGGCTGATGATGCCGAACGTTTTGGGGAAGACAGCATGTTGCAACTGGTTGAAATGCGCTATAAAGGCTTACAACGCATTCGCAAGGAGTTTAAAGAATCGGCTATTGATTTTGAACTGTGCGGAGGCTATGAATTATTTCACGAGCCACCCATGGAGAAGATCCCCATCCTGGAATATCAAATAGATCGGCTAAACACCCTACTGCACGACATCACCGGCAAAAAAAGAACCTTTAAACGGGCTGATGATAAGATAGACAAACTGGGATTACACGAGGTAGACCAATTGATCGAAAACAAAATGGAAGGCTATCTGCACTCCGGCAAACTTTGCCAGGCGTTGTTACAAGCCGTACAATCGATGGGTGTAACCGTGCTGAATGCGATCGAGATCAGCGGGTTTGAAAAAGTAAACGATCACATCGAGCTATACACCAACCAGTTTGTAAACTTCAAAGGCGGCAAGGTACTCATTTGCACCAATGCATTTGCCCGGCAATTATTACCCGACCTCGATATTGTTCCCGCGCGCGGGCAGGTACTCGTTACCTCTCCTATTGAAAACTTACCACTCAAAGGCACGTTTCATTTTGATGCCGGCTATTATTATTTCCGCAATCTTGGCAATCGCGTTTTATTAGGCGGCGCCCGCAATAAAGCATTCTCTGCAGAAGCCACCACCGAACTCACTACCACCGATACCATTCAACAGGAACTGGAATATTTTCTCAGCACTTATATTCTGCCCGGCTATAATTACACCATCACCGATCGCTGGAGTGGAATTATGGGAATGGGTAACGAAAAGATGCCTATTGTAAAAGAAGTTTCACCGCAGGTATTTTGTGCGGTACGAATGAGTGGAATGGGGGTTGCGTTAGCACCGGTTATCGGGGAACAAGTGGCTAAATTGTTACGATAGTCGCTATTGAGGTAGAAAGTTTAAACTTAAAACTTTGAACTAGAATTTAGTCCTTGAAGAAATAATGGTGGTTGTAAACCCTAAAACAGCTATAAGAGCGAATGACAACCGTAAACTAACCGCTTGTGCAATAAACCCAATCATCGGCGGACCGGCTAAAAACCCAAGATAACCGATAGTAGATACGGCGGCTAAGGCAACACCTGGTGAGAAGACTGTTGATTTTCCGGCAACGCCATATACAAGCGGTACTACAGAAGATACGCCAATTCCAACCAGCATAAAACCTACTGTAGCTGTAATCAATGTAGGAAATGTAATAGCAATCACCAATCCGCTGGCAATAACCAGCCCGCTTAACTGCAGCATCCGTAATGCGCCCAGACGGGTAACCAGTTTATCACCGGCGAAACGTCCGCCGGCCATCGTACACATGAACGCGGTATACCCGAGTGGAATTAATCCTTTTGATACGGCTACTACTTTTTGAAAATATATGCCACTCCAGTCGAACATGGCGCCTTCGCAAACCATGCAACACATGGCAATTAACCCCAGTTTTAATAACGTAGCATCGGGTTTGGCAAATAACGGGCGATCATCATCAGCGTTTATATCCTGCCGCAGGGAGTTGCGATACAACAACGCGATCATTAAAAACGCCGTAGCGGCTATAATGCAAAAATGGGTAAAGGGTGGTAAATGAAAATTGATCATGAGGGTACCAATAGACGCGCCGGTAAAACCGGCCAGGCTCCAGATACCATGAAAAGAAGCCATGATGGAGCGGCCATACAACACTTCCAGGCTTACGGCCTGCGTGTTTACCGCAATATTGAACAGATTACCCAACAACCCAAAGACAAACAAAGCTACCACCAGCTGCCAGGTTTGCTGTACCAGACCAATATTGCATAAAATAAGCGGATATAGCAGGGCGGCCAGTAAAACCATCTTCCGGCTGCCAAAATGATGCACCAGCCAGCCTGAAAAAGGCAATGACACCATTAACCCAACGGGAAGGGCCAACAAAACTGCCCCCAGGCCGCCATCACTTAACTGAAGGTGTTGCTTTATATCGGGAATGCGGGAAGCCCAACTGGCGAAACATAATCCGGCAATAAAGAAAAACGCCCCTATCGATAACCGGGCCGCTTTTTTTGACACCAGCGGCTGCACCAACGTACTTTCCATGGCGCCAAAATTACACGAGGGACGGCCATCACAAAAACATTTTTGCAGCAATTCTATAAAATACACAACCTTTGCTCAACAACCATCGTATTGTATTGAATAGCATTTGAGTATAAAAGATAGATAGGACCTCTAATCATAAAGAAAAAAGGCAATAGATAAGATTTATAACCGTTAATGCAGTCTGATTAATATATTTCTTTAAATTTACAGAACGGGTTTTCACTTATACACGTTCTCATAAGGCTCAGTGACTTTCCAACCAATTCACCGGTACATTTAACTCTCTGGCTAGTAGCATTAAATCCCTTCCCAACCAGGATTTGTTTTCGTGACTTGTCACCAAAACAATGTGTTTTATTGACGTTTTTTAATACTTACTATTTTATGCAAACCTCATCTGTTTCGCATAGTGAGATAACTATGCAGGCAACGATTGGCCCTAAACGGAATGCCACCGCTGCTGCCATTTTGAATGGTGTAATTGAAAATACCGAAGGGTACACCTGGATCATTGATAAAAGCCTTCAATACATAGTTTGCAATCTCCACCTTCGCAATACTATAAAACAATTATCGGGCAGGGAAGTATTACCCGGTGACGAGGTTATTGATTGCCTTGGTCTGCTGGACCCAACCCAACAGTTACCATGGTCAGCCATTTACCTGGAAGCTTTTAACGGTACCGCCCAACGATTTACCCACCAACTATCTATTCAGGAAAAAACAGTTTTCTTCAACATTACTGTAACACCGGTATGGGAAGACGATACAGTCATCGCCCTCTCCTGCTCTGCCCAGGATATTACCGAACGTAAAAAAGCCGAAGAAGCATTGCGCCAAAGCGAATTGAAATTCAGATCGCTTATCGAGAATAGCACCGACATCATTACCATGGCCAATGCCGAAGGGAATATTTTTTACGGTTCTCCTTCGTCTAAAACAGTATTCGGGTACGAAGAAGCCGATTACATGGGCCGCCATGTGTGTTCGTTTATCCATCCCGATAGTTTGCCCTCAATGGGCGATCTGCTGCAAAACCTGATTCAACATCCCGAGAAGGTATACACCATTGACCTCAAGGTATTTGACAAACAGGGTAACGAACGATGGGTGCAGGGCCTGGCATCGAATATGCTACAAAGATCGGGCATCAATGCACTGGTAGGCAACTACAGGGATATTACCGAACGAAAAAAAGCAGAAGAATTGATAAAGGAGTCGGAATACCTGTATAAGAACCTGTTCTATAACAGTCCGCTCCCCATTGGGGTTTGCGATGCCGAAACCATGCAGTTCCTGGATGTGAATGAAGCCACCATACAGTTATATGGCTATTCACGGAAAGAATTTATGCAAATGAGATCCATGGATATTTTGTCGCCCGATGAACAGGTAGACCTGCAACAGGTGCTGCCTAAGGTTGACAACCCCAACCACCCTTCCATCTTACGCAGGCACGTTAAAAAGAATGGCGAAACCATCTTTGTTGAAGTGTGGGCGCATGCCATTAATTATAAAGGCCGTAATGCCTGGCTGATACTGGCCAGTGATATTACGGAAAAGATAGAGCTGCAAAATCAGCTGGTTGAAAAAGAAATCCAACGGCAGCAGGAAGTAACCAAAGCGGTGATCGATGCGCAGGAAAAGGAACGCGCCACCCTGGGCCGTGAACTGCATGATAACATCAGCCAGATGCTTGGTACCGCAAAGCTGTACCTCAATTGCGCCCAGGATACGCCTGGACTTACGAATGACATGATCACGCGTAGCCGGGATACTATCAGCGACGTCGTTGAAGAAATAAGACGGCTGTCAAAATCAATGATTGAAACATTTGACGAAGCGGTGGGTCTGGAACTCTCGCTGAATGAACTTATTCAAAAAGTTCGGCTGGCGCAGCCTTTCACGCTCTCCCTTTATTTCGCAGTGCCCGATGAACCGCAGCTCGACGATAAATTGAAAATGACCATCTTCCGCATTGTGCAGGAACAATTGAACAACACTATAAAATACGCCAACGCCACAGAAGTACAAATTGCCATTGTACAAAAGAACCGGCAGTTGCTGATTACCATTGCCGATGATGGCAACGGGTTCGACACTACTCAAAAAAGAAAGGGCATTGGTATTACAAATATTATAAGCCGGGCAGAATTATTTAATGGCCGGGTTACAATTGAATCAGCGCCCGGCAGGGGCTGCCGCATGCAGGTAAGTTTTACTATTTGACCCACAAGAAGTTGAGTAAAGTAGAAAGATAATATAACATAGTGTTTTGTTGTTTTACACCGTAAAACGAGGCTGAAGCCTTACTTTTGCGGTGTTTTTTATTTTAAATGCACAGGGAGATTCTTATGGATAAGGCTTTTTTATTCGACTTGAACGGTACCATGATCGATGATATGCAGTTTCACTTAAAAGCATGGTATCAAATTTTAAATGATGATCTGGGCGCTAACTTAGGCTGGGAAGAAACCAAGCACCACATGTATGGCAAAAACAGCGAGTTGTTGATCCGGATCTTCGGCGAAGACCGGTTTACCACTGAGGAAATGAATCACCTTTCTCTTGAAAAAGAAAAACGATATCAACAGGAATACAAACCACATCTGCAGCTGATCCCCGGCTTACAGCAATTCCTTGAAAAAGCACATGCCATGAACATTCCAATGGCCATTGGCTCTGCCGCCATTATGTTCAATATTGATTTTGTGCTGGACAATTTAAACATCCGCAAATATTTCAAGACCATCGTGAGCGCTGACGATGTAACCACCAGCAAACCTCACCCTGAAACTTATTTGAAGTGTGCGCAGTTGTTAGGCGTTGATGCTGCCAATTGCCTGGTGTTTGAAGATGCACCCAAAGGCGTGGAAGCTGCAAAAAATGCCGGCATGTCTGCTGTAGTGCTGACTACCATGCACGAAAAAGAGGAGTTTGCTGTGTACAACAACATCATCCGGTATACAAAAGACTATACGCAATTGTCGCCTGCCGATTTGGTAGGGTGAGCCACTCTCAAAGAGTGACCCACCCTTTGAGTGCCCCACCCTGGTTACCAATTCGCTTTATTAATTCAATACAGGCGCGGCCGTTGTGGTAAGGGCATTTCCACAACCCAGCTTTATCCTGTCCCTGCATAACGGTGTGGTCTTCGTTCACCCCCCAGAACCATTCGCCGTTTTTGTCGTCGCGGATGTATTGTTTGATGAATGCCCAAACATTGTAAGCATACTGCAGGTATTCATGCTGGTCGCTAATTTGCCAGGCATTGTAAAAACCTACCATCGCTTCGGCCTGCGGCCACCAGTGTTTTTCTTTTATCAACCTGTTATTCGCAGCCTCATACTCATACCAAAGGCCACCATCGGTATCGAGCCCAATAATTACCGCATCGGCCATTTTAAGGGCATTGGCCCGCATTTGTGCTATCAATTCTTCATCCCCGATTGTTTCAGCTGCTTCCGGTAACAGCCAGCTGGCTTCTATATCATGCCCGTAGGAAACGGTGTCAGATCTCACATTCCAGTGTTCATCAAAAAATAAATGCAGGTGACCGGTTTGTTGATTGATGATGTGATCGTGAAAATTGCGAAGCAGTTCAGCAATGTGCTTTGCCAGCAATTCATCGGGGAATATTCTATATAAGGCGGTATAAGCTTCCAGAATATGCAAGTGCGTATTCATGGTTTTCTTTTCATTCGCATCTTTATGGCTCAGGCGCACATCAGCCACTCCTTCCCAATGCCGGTCGAAGGCTTCAAAATAACCGCCCTGTTTATGGTCATAACTTTTTTGTTGAATTACTTCATACAACTGAATGGCCAGGGCTTTGGCTGATTCGTTCTTTGAAGCGCGATAATATTCGCTGCAGCCATACAATACAAAGGCCAGGGCATATACCTGCTTTTTGGTATCGTACGATTCGCCATTACTGGTTACACTCCAGTAAACGCCGCCATACAAAGAATCGACAAAATGTTCGCGGATGTAAGCAAAGGCCCGATCGGCTGCCGTTGCATAACGTGGGTCGTTGGTTAAATGATAAGCAGCGGAGAATGTCCACAAAATGCGGGCATTCAGTACGCTGCCCTTAGGCGCATCGGGATAGCTCCTGTTGTTATTATCGATCCGGCCATAGAAACCACCCTGTTTTTCATCAACAGCATGTTGCAGCCAGTAATCCAGTATAGCAAGCAGCTCGTGTTGCAATTCGTTTGAAAAAAGTTCCCGGTCCATGTAACGATTATACCACTTTTTTTGCTCAGATGGCTGTTAAATATGCTGTTGCCGGGCGATCTTGTTATTTTCAATCATCCTGTACAAGGTGCGTACCGAAGCGGCGGAAGTATAGCCATCTGCCGGCGTGTGCATCACATAATCAACCAGCTGTTCAATCGTCGATTCCGCAACATGCATGCGGGTATCTGACGAAGCAT
>NZ_JBJMLX010000090.1:0-9848 GCF_045805085.1 Niastella sp. | reverse complement strand
AGCATGATCCAGCCTGCAAACGGGATCTCATCTTCAATTTCCCCGCCGGCAATCTCCGCTTCACACCATACCAACGCTTTGGTACACGCCTGGTTGAACAATATTTGTGTGAGCGAGGAGAATGCATGCCAGTCCATTTTTTTATTCACCGCGCCATTGTAAATGAAATCGCCGCCAAAGTAAAGCGCCCCGATCCCTACCACCGCTTTAATAAAAGTAGCATTGCCCATGATATCGTATAATGGTTTATACGTTTGGGCCGCCACGCCAAAACCGAGGAAAAAGGTGGGAATACCTAAATTGGCCAAACCGGTGAATACCCCGCCGATCACCGGCGTTTTTGGGTATTGGTTATTACCGGTGCCCAATCCGCAACCAAACAGGTTAGCCGAAACTGCATTTTCGGGAAATGTTATATTTACGGTAAGCGTACCCGGATCGGCAGCAACAGGGATGGCAAACACGGTATCAATGGGATTGATCCAGCCGATAAAACGCATGTCATCATAATTCAGGTTCAGGGCATTGATAATGTCTGCCACAATGCCGCCATCGTCAGGCTGCCAGGTGGGTGTGCTCATAGTATTGCCATCGGCATCAACAAACTGAACGTAAGCTGCCAGCCAGCGTACATAGTAGTTGTCCATCGTGATCTGTACCTGCCTGGTACCGCTGTTGAGCACCTTGATGGAAGTTTGCAATCCGTTGGAAGTATTGGTACTAGCCAGGGAGGCCGTCCAGTTATCTCCACCCACTGTATCCAGTTTTACAGAACCCAGTAACTCGGGAGTAGCATTGGTGTTAGTTTGTACACTGGTACCGGTTTCCTGCGTCCAGCTGGTGCCCTGCAGCCTGGTATCGTTCTTGGTGCTTACCTGCACGGCCGTCATGGAGATGCCTGCATTTTGAATGGTGCTGGCAGTTGGCACCAGGGTTTGTTTGGTACCGCCGCTGCCGGCATTGTAAGGCTGGTAGTTAGCCCAGCCGCTGTTGGCGGTAGGCGGGCCGGCTATCCGCATTTGCGTAGCCAGTTGTTGTACCAGCAGATAGGTTGAAGGCGCTAACTCCTGGTCCATATGATCCATTACAATAGGGGCATAAGTAGCATTGGCCGTTATCAGGTCGGCATGGTGAAAGATCAATGCTTTTGCCGTGCTGACATAATCGATGGGTTGTGCCACTACCTTCACCTGGTTTTGACTGGCCATTAATTGATGCGCCTTATCGTCGGGCACTACGTGAATGGCCACGAAATGCACCCCGTAATCGCCCGGCACCTTTCCTGTATAGTTGGTGTGCCGTACCGATATACGTATTACATGGTTCAGCGGCATGGGCACCGGCATTTGAGTATAATGCGTAAGATGGCCCTGCGGATATTTTGCCAGCGCCGGCTGTTGCTGGTGCGCCGCCGCCAGTGTTTCGGCTGTATGTGCTACCAGCGGATATTTTTTTCCCGCTACGTGCAGCCAGTAATCTTCGTTCTCGAATTTGTCGGTAAGGCCCACATGAAAAATGTGTCCCAACTTTGCACCTGTGTTTTCGTTTCCCATTTGATGATTAATTTAATGGTTTCTAATATTGATAAGAATTCGCTACGGTAGCCTGCAGGCCACCATTGCCTTTTGCACCATAACAGGTGGCCCCGGAGATGGGGTTACCGCCTCCGCCACCACTGCCAGGGTTACCCGATTTGCCTGCATAGAATACGATCTTGTTCGACACCGTGGAAGTGCCTACCAGGGCCACGCCTATGGATGGGCCGCCATTGCCGCCGGCGCCGCCGCCACTGGCCCCGCCTGCTCCACCGGGGCCACCGCTGCCCCCCTGACCGCCTGTATTATTACATACGTTGTTACCCTGCTGGGCGCCGCCACCTGCACCACCGGTACCGCCACTGTTGCCGGCGCCGCCTGTTCCACCATCGCCGCCGGCACCATTGGTTATTTTTACTGTGCTGTCTGCTACCAGGGTGGCGCTTACGAGCACCACGCCAAAAGAACCGCCGCCCATATTGGCGCCTTGTCCGGCGGCAGCGCCGCAACCACCTGCTCCACCACCGCCGCCTGCCGTTCCATTGTACGTTTCTTCCCCGCAAAAACAGCCGCAATAAGCGCAATAACCACCACAGCCACCCCCTCCGCCGCCGCCACCGTTACCACCAACCGTACCATTGCTGCTTATAGCGGTAGTCCATTGCCCGTTTGAAAATGTGCCGGTGGTATTACTGGAAGGGTTAGCCGGGTTGCTGCCACAGGCGCCTGCGGTACCTGTCGTACCTGTTGCGGTTGTGGATGGGCGGTCTTTACTGCCACAGAAGTAAAATACACCTGCTGCTGCCGTGGAGCCTGCGGCCCATACATTGGTGGAACCTGGCTGGCCGCTGCCGCCATTGTACCAGCAAACCTGTATAGACTGTTCGCATTGGACCGTTTTCCACAAATATTTACAATCGGCTTTGGTAAAATAAGAGCTGCTACCACCAACGCCGCCCGTATTGTTGGCGCAGGCGGAAGTTCCACCGCCGCCGCCGGTGCCATTGCTGCCATCGCCTCCCTTATTGCCGCCGCTTCCGGCGCCCGAACTGTTGCCATTGCTACCCAGGCCACCTTTAAAAGAATTGATATTGGTGTTTGCCAGGGTTACGGTACTGCCGCCCTGCGCCTGCAGCACAATACTTGGCAGGTTTTGTTGTACAGGCGTACTGCCATTCAAAATAAAATTGCTGATGCTTACTGTACCTCCTGCGGCAATGATGGCAGGCAAACCACCCCGTGGCGCCAACAGCGCTGACTGGTACGTGGTAGGCTGGCCATTGTAAAAACCACCTACCAGGTTAATGCCTTTCAACGACACTGGTGTAGTGAGCGTGTATTCCCCATAATCCACCGCTATGGTACAGGCGTTGGTGCCGCAATTGGTTACTGCCTGTGCTATTGTTTTGCAGGGACTGCCGGCGCCGCCGCACCTGCTGCTGTCTGTTCCCTGGTTCGATACATACAAGGTATCTCCTGGTGCTACCTGCTGCTTAGTCACCGCCTTTGTAGTATCTCTTTTACAGCCTCCTCTACCGGCAGCCGTTACCAGCGTAGTTTGTGTGGGGTCCAATGGTTTCTTTATATCGGTAATTATTACCCGCGCCGTTTTATCTGCCTGCAATACTGCTTGCTGTAAACAGGGCGGCAGTTTGGCGTCTTTCAGGTTAAGCATATACACGAATGGCAGGAACGCACAACCCAGTTTGGCGCCTGTAAATACAGCGGGACAACTGTTGTACACTTTCAATTCGGGGCCCATACGTACGGTAGTAAGATCGGCGTTCGTGAAGTTTGTACAACTGAGATTAGCGTAATAAAACACCGCGTTCTGCAAACTGGTATTGCTGAAATTGGCGCCCGTACAATTAGCCAGTGAAAAATTAACCGGCCCCTTGGCGGTTGTGGCCGCTTTAGCATTACCGAACTTTGCACCTATAAGGCTGGCGTTACTGAAATTAGCGCCATCTAACCCTGCATTTGTAAAATCGGCGCTGTCTAATGTGGCCCCGTTGAAATTTGCATTTGTCAGATCCTGACCGGCAAAACTTTTGCCCATGAGGTAACAGAAAGGGCAATCATTGTTGGTTTGGGCATAACTTGCATCAGTCAGTAACAACAACACAATAAACAGCAGGTTGATAGAAAGATAGCCTGCTCTATTTGCGCAGAGATTGGTTGTTCTTCTTTTTAGGTACATGGGGGAGATGTTTTTTAATGGTTTGTTTTGTAGTTGACAGGTTGGTATTGCATCCGGGTGAATTGTTTACACCACACAGACTGTGACTTAGAAAATCTTTTTCTGCCTGCGTATTATCGAGCCCCAGCGTATTACATTGAAATGGCAGATTGCAGGCCAGGTCCATGAATAAAAGATTTCCGTTACCGTTGTTATAGATACCTGCAATATTGCCGATAGTCTTTAGTGAATTGTTCTGCAGGTAGATGGTGCTTACATTGTTGAACCCCGAAAAATTCCCTACGTTCGTTAACTTATTATTGGAGAGATCAACATAATTGAGGGCAGTTTGAATGGAAAGATCCAGCTGCGACAAATTGTTGTACGACAGGTCCAGGAAGTTGACATAACTGTCGGCATCCAGCAGTACGGAAGTAAGCGCGTTGTCCGAGGCATCGAGGTAATTGATCCCCGGAACGCCCTGTAAATTCAGCATCACTAACCGGTTCTCGCTCACCTTTAATTTATTCAACGAATGCAACTGGGCAAAGAAGGTACCATCGGTGAGGTTATTGCACGAAAGGTCGAGCGATCTGAGAGAAGTAAAATACTGCAGCCCGCTGAGATTGCTGATGCCCTTGCAGGGACAACTGAGCGAGGGCACCTGGGCGGCAATGTTTTTGGTGATCACTTTACTGTTATCGCCGCCAAACAGCTGGTTCACCAAACAAGCCTGTAGGTTAGGGTCGGCAAAGGTGATCCTGCCGGTAGTATCGCTTCCACCGCAATTGGGTTTAAACCAAACGATCTGGGTCACGTGCTGCGGATTGCAATTGGCGGTACGCCAGCCGGGCACCACCCATTGCTGCCCATGACAGGTATCGAGGTCGCCATTGGGGCAACCCACCTTATTCTTCAATTCCGGAAATACCGTTGCACCATAACCCTGTTGATTAATAGCTACTATGCCGCAAAAACTACCATCGAGTTCTTTACAACAGGAATCTGCCACCAGCATAACCGCATTGGAGAAATTGGCCTGGGTAACAGTAGCATTGGAAAAATTAGCTCCGCCCAGTTGGGTACAGGAGAAGTCGACCCCTGCCCCTCCATTGGGTGGGTTTTTTATAGTGGCGGAAATAAAATTGGCATTCTGTAAAACAGCATTGGTAAAAAACACGCCCTCCAGTACGCTTTGTTGAAAAACGGCGCCCGGCATAATAGAATAGCTGAAATTGGTGCTCATCAGCGTTAGGTTATTGAAATTTCCGTTAACGATATACGCATTGGATAAATTAACGCCGTTGAGCTGCGCCGAACTGAATGAAGCATAGTTAAGATTGGCGCCGGAAAAGTTGGCCACGTTATAGCTGGTGTCTGATTGAAAATTGGCATAATTGAACACACAGCTGTCGGCGGTTGCACCTAACAGCGTGGCCCCGCGCATATTGGTAAAGCTGAAATTGCTGCGGTGCAGGGTGGCATTGTTGAGTCCCGCCCCTGAAAGATCGGCTATCTTACCTGTATTGGCCGGGTTGTAAAAACTCACCCCGGTAAGTTGGGTATAATTCAGTTTAGCGCCAACCAGTTTTACCTGGTCCATGATGCTGCTGTCCATTTGCGCATAATTAAGCGTGGCCCCGGAAAGATCAGCGCCTGTCATTACGCAATGCCGGAAATCGAAATTGGCGAAATTCATGGCCTTTAAAATGGCCCCGCTGATATTTTTGCCTTTAAAACTGAAGTTCTGGGAGTTGAGACCGGAAATGCGGCAATTACTGAGATCTGTATACGACCAATAGGCTGCGGGCCAGTTATTAATAGGGAAATGGTTAAAATCGGTGGTGGTGAAATTAAATTTTGTTCTTAGATCATCGCCAGAAGGCTGAATGGTCATCAGCGGTCCGAAATCGGCAGCCAGCAGGCTGGCATTGGAAAGATCAGTAGCTTTAAAAACAGCGAACTGTAAATTGGCGCTGTCCATTTGCGCATGTTGGAAACAGGTATGGTCCAGTTGAGCCCCGCTCAGATCGGTTACTCCCTTTGCCGACCGGCGCATGATGGCGCCGGTAAAATTGGCGTTGGTTAGATTTACATTTTGAAATTGTGCGCCACTGAGTATTGCATTGGAAAAGTTCGCTCCCACCAGTGCATTGGCTGATAGTGTAGTAAAATTGGAATCGGTAAGGTTTTTCCCGGAATAGTCGGGGCCACTCCCGCCAGCCGGACAGTTTTGGGAATATGCCCCTGCATGAAAGATCATGACAAAGGAGCATGCCCCAATAATTTGTGTAATCATTGGTCATTATTTAAAATTCATGGTATCCTAAAACTGATCGCAAATGAAATCGAAAACAAATGCTACTAGCAGAATGTAACGGCTATCCGTTGAAGATAGAACGACCTTAAAATTGATCTTTAACAGGTAATAACAGGGATTTTTGAAGGTTGCTGATCAAAGTAATTGATACAGCTGATGATGGTTCAAAATAACAACTTTCCATGTAACGCTTCGTGCGTACAACTACCTGTTTTAAAAAAAAGGTGTTTTTCCCGTATTTTAATTAAATAGAAAGCGGGCTCACCCGAAAGCAATAACATGCTTACTCCTTTACGGAAATATCAATTGTGCCAGCGTGCCCGTTAATAGCAAGCGGGATCGCTTCCAGGCCGGGCACAAAGTTGAAAACGCGACTACCGGTGGTTTCCAACCGGGTGAGCGGTTGACCGGAAGTGATCGTAACCCGGGCTTTGTTTTTTTGAATGGTAATTTTGTTGTGGCCGGTTGTTTGTACTTTCTCTGTTGAGGCGGAGATCACCGGCACTACGATGCGGATATTGTTTTTGTAAACGTCAGGTACTTTATCACAGCGCAGGGTAAGTGTTATTTTATTCGGGGTGAATATGTATTCTGTATGGCAATATACCGGTCCCTCCGCCGGATCTTTCTGGTCCTGATCTACCAACCGGCTGCTGGCCCGGATAATTATTGCAGATCCGGTTTCACTGGCCGTAACGGTTGCATCGAGATGGCATATGTTCATATAGGTAACGCCGTTACTGCTCAATTCAACGCGGGGTGTCAGTGCCATGTTATGCGGATCAGTATCTGACTGCATATTACCGGCTTCTACCAATTGATAGCTATTCATACTGGCCACCAGCAGCGGCCCGGTTTGTTCGTGCCACAACATGGTGAGCGCACCACCCGAGGCATGGCCATTGTGCATGGCTTTGTATTCGCGGTCGTAACCGGTTACCGTAGCCCTGAATTTTCCCGTAGCGATCAGCCAGGTTTGAATGTCTTCAAAAAAACGCAGGCCATACCTGCTTTCGCGAGGGATGCCTTTTCCATCTTGCCGGAGGGTTGGCCGCTCATGATCCAGTATGGTGGTGAGCGCTTTTATATGACAGAAAGTATGGTGCATACTTACCGGCACGTGATGCGTGTTATAATGCAGACCACCCATCAGCAATCCGTTCACGGTGCACTGTTGTAGCAATTGCGTGTTTTTTAATGCAACGCGGTAAAAGCGGGGATCGCGATCAGCCAGCAACGCATAAGCCGGCTGACAGCCATCGCTGGTGCGGCTTCCCCAATAAGTCCATTTATAATTGCGGGTGCCCCAGCTGTTGTCCCAGCCGCCATCGGGCAGCATAAATTCCATATGCGTTTGTAATGAGGCCGTGACCATTGTCAACAGTTCTTCATCTTTATTCAACAAACCATATAAGGCCAGGTTGGGCAGCGACTCTTCTACATTGTATCCCAGATCGACGGAGAAACAACCTTTTTTACTGGCTTCATAATAAGGCGTGCCTTCGCCAAATAATAAATGATTGTTGCGGCTGAAGAATTTCATCGCCTGTTGAGTAAGCACCCTGCCCTTTTGTTTGAACTTTGGATTATCCTGTATGGTGCCTAACAATGACAATGCATAGGCGCCGGAGATGGGATAATTGATATTGCCGAAGTCGATATTAAAGTTGGCATGAATGAATTCCCCTGCTTTGGCCAGTCTGTCGTTTATGGCGCTTTTAAACGCGGGGTCCATCAGTTCGCCATGATTAAGGATGGCCTCACTCAAAGCGATTATCGTAAAAGCGGTAATGCCTTTCCATTTGTCGTTTGGTTCATTAAGCCAGGAACCATCGGGCTGACTTACATTGGTCTCTATCCAGCGAAACAGCAACACGGCAGCATCCAGGTAGCGGCTATCGCCCGTACGGCGGGCCATATGCATAAAAGGATAAATGGTATCGCCTATTCGGCCGTAAATGTGTTGGGTGCCCGGACAGCGAAGACCGCCATAGTCGGCTCCCTGCGATTTATCTTTTATTTGCAGGCCCAATAAGGTGGAAGCCCAGGTAGCAGAAAGCGAATTGCTGAGCGCATACAAGTCATCATCCCCTGAAAACGGACTGGCAACTGCTGCCGCCAACCGGTTAATATTGCCCATCGCCAATCCCACTCCACCCGTTGCAGTAGTTATAATAAACTTCCGTCGTGACACCTGCCTGCTCATACTGTTTTTTTAGCGAACTTAGTAACATTGAGCCAGCTATTGATCTATCCGTTTATTAAAATACATATAAAAGAAATCCTTAAAACGGGTTGACGTATAATTGACGTATCAACTCAGTACTCAAACTTATTGTATGAAACGAATGCTTGCCGCCCTTGTTTTTTTGATCAGTTCCATACCCATCATGGCACAGGAGCAAATGTCCGACTGGACATTTGGGCCGTTTGTTCGCCCTGCCAATGTGAATCCTGTTCTGTCACCCAATCCCAAAAGTACTTTCCGTGACCCCATGAACAAGACACAGGTGGCATGGGAAGCTAATGATGTGTTTAACCCCGCTGCCACCATCCGAAACGATAAAATTTATGTGATCTACCGGGCTGAGGACAGATCCGGTGAAGGGATTGGTGAACGAACCTCCAGACTGGGGCTTGCAGAAAGCAGCAACGGACTTACCATGAAACGCCGGCCAACACCTGTACTATTCCCCACCAACGACAACCAACAGGAATTTGAATGGCCCGGTGGTTGTGAAGACCCGCGCATTGCCGTAACAGAAACCGGCACCTACGTTATGCTGTACACGCAATGGAACAAGAAAGTGCCCCGGCTGGCGGTGGCTACTTCCACCAACCTCACCAGCTGGACCAAACATGGCCCTGCCTTTTACAAGGCTTACCAGGGCCGGTTTAAGGATCTGGCCAGCAAGTCGGCCTCTATTGTTACCAAACTGGTGAACGGCCGCCAGGTGATCGCCAAAGTGAACGGCAAATACATGATGTATTGGGGGGAACGCTTCTTGAACATCGCCACCAGCAACGACCTCATAAACTGGGAACCGATGCTCGATGAAAAAGACGAATTGAAAGCTGTGGTTAGAACCAGACCAAATTACTTCGACAGCGATCTCACCGAATGTGGCCCACCGGCCATTATAACGGCTAAAGGCATCCTGTTACTGTACAATGGCAAGAACAAACCCGGTGCAGGAAGAGACACGGCCTATACCGCCAATACTTATGCCGCCGGACAGGTATTGTTCGATGTGAACGACCCCACAAAAGTGATTGGCCGGTTGGATAAACCATTTTTTGTGCCCACCGCTCCATTTGAAAAAAGCGGGCAATATCCGGCAGGCACTGTGTTTGTTGAAGGACTGGTATTTTTTCACAACAAATGGTTCCTGTATTATGGCTGTGCCGATAGCCGGGTTGGCGTGGCGGTGTATGAGCCGGGAAAGTAGACGCATATTTTACCAATTTTATTTACATTCGTTAAAACCAACTAACGATGAAACCAAAAACTATCAACATTCTTTACTGGGTGTTCACCATTTTATTTGCAGCGCTCATGCTGTTTTCTGCTTATGGCAGTATAATCGTAAACGAAGATTCAAAGAAGCTGATTCATGATTTCCTTGGCTTCCCCATCTACTTTATTCCTTTCACTGGTTATGCCAAGCTGTTTGGCTCTATTGCTATTCTAATTCCCGGACTGAAAACAATAAAAGAATGGGCCTATGCCGGCTTGTTCTTCGACCTGTTAGGCGCCACTTATTCCGGCATTGCGGTATCCAAAACTTTTGATCCCATGATGCTTGGGATGCTT
>NZ_JBJMLX010000089.1:0-15623 GCF_045805085.1 Niastella sp. | reverse complement strand
TTTCAGCGGTTCGCTAACGGTTAACCCCAAACTGGTAATAAGCACTACGCTGAACTATGCGAATAACAAGGCACAGCGGCCTTCGCAGGGTTATCAAAGTCTGGGTTCACGCAACATGTACCAGTGGTTTCAGCGTAACCTGGATATGAATAAATTAAAGCAGTACAAGTACGCAGATGGCACCTTTTATCAATGGAATGTTTCCGCTCCTAAGAACGGGATGTACACAAGCAGAACAAGTCCTATAGATTGGAACAATCCTTATTTTGATGCATATGAGAATCCTTCACACGATTCGCGCGACCGGTTCTTTGGCAATGTAGGCGTATCGTATACTATTTTACCCGGCTTAAAAATAAATGGCTTTGTACGCCAGGATGGTTTTATTCAAAACCTCGATGGCAGAAATGCAGAAGGCGGTCGCGGGGTACCCTCCTTCTGGATCGGTAAGTATGAATCGAAAGAAATGAATTATGAGTTCCTTGCTACCTATAATAAAGAGTTTGGTCATTTTACCCTGGGCGCCAACCTGGGTGGAAATTTAATGACCCAACGGTATACCTATCTGCGAGAAGAAACACAAGGCGGTTTTGTTTCACCCGGTTTTTATGATATCACCAACTCGCTCGACCGGCCGCTGGTGAAAAATGTTTTAAAGAGAAAAGAGGTAAGAAGCGCCTATGGGGCGGTTACCCTGGGTTATAATAACACGTACTTTATTGATGCCAGCTTGCGGCGGGATATTTCATCGGCGTTGCCAGACAATAACAATGCTTATTTGTATCCATCGGTTTCAGCGAGTATGGTATTCAGTGAGCTGTTAAAAGTAGCGCCCATTTCTTATGGCAAAATACGGGCAAGTTTTGCGCAGGCCGGTTCAGATATAGATATTTATCAAACCACCAACTCATTTGCTCTCAAGGAACCCTATAGCGGCAATTTCCCTATGTATGTGCCTGATACTTTAAAGAATCCCAATCTTAAACCTTCATTAGGTACCGCCTATGAAGCCGGGTTGGATATGCGGTTTTTGCAGGACCGCATTGGGTTCAGCTTTACCTGGTATTACCAACAAAACCGCGATGCCGTTATGAACCTCGATGTATCAGGGGCAAGCGGGTACTCGAAATATGTGATCAATGCAGGGAATATTCAGAACAAAGGTATTGAACTGACTGTGAGCGGTACGCCAATAAGAATGAAGGACCTTACCTGGACAAGCAGTTTTAACATTGCCCGGAATAAAAATAAGATCACGAAGTTGTACCCCGGTATTAACTCACTGATCCTCGATCAGAACCGCTATTCCAGTGTAGATATGTTTTTGCTGGCGAATGTGAATGAATCGTTCGGTTCAATTGTTGGTAATGCTTATATGCGCGATTCGGCAACCGGTAAAATATTACTCGATGCCAACAACATGCCCATGTATGTAACCAATCACAATTTTGGTACGGTGCTGCCCAAGTTCACCGGTGGCTGGCAAAATACCATCACCTGGAAAAACTTTGATCTGAGTGCGGTAATAGATTTTCAAAAAGGCGGACAGTTCTTTAGCTGGACAAAAATGCTGGCCGTTAAAAGCGGACAGGCGGCTGAAACTGCCGTAATGAATGAGAACGGGAAGAACATTCGTGATCCCCTGACCGATGGCGGGGGACTGAAGATCAACGGGATCTCCAATAGTTCAAAACAGGAAGTAACAGCATTTGTAAATGCAAGGACCTGGTACCGCAATAACCTGGGCACTAAGATCTATGAAGAATGGTTGTATGATGCTTCGTATATCAGGATGCGTGAGATAAGAGTGGGCTATACTTTTTCAAAGGCAAATATTGCAAAGCTGCCGGTTAAAAGCCTGAACCTGGCCTTTATTACCAGGAACCCGTTTATGATTTGGCAAAAAGCGCCCAAAGGGTTGAACCCGGCCGAGCTGGCAACCGGCGCTACCTCCTTTAACTGGTTGGAAACCGGTCAGCTGGCTACTACCCGTTCATATGGGATTAACCTGAATGTTTCCTTTTAAAAAAACGAACATGAAAAAACTACTCTCTATACAATTCGTGATTGCATGGCTGGTTATTGGGATCGGGTGTACCAAGTTCAGCGACAATATAAACGTTGATCCAAACGTGCCCACAAAGCCATCCAATGCGCAGTTGCTGACCTATTCAATTAACCAGATGGCAAATACAATTGAATCGGTTACCGGCAATTTATATGTGCAGCACTGGTCGGAAAAACCATATACCGATAACTCGCGATATACGGTAGTGAATTTTGATTTTTATGATCTGTACACCCAGCCACTGGAGAATTTACAAACCATATTAAATGCCCAAACCTTCGATGTGAATGAAGGATCTGTCAATAACCAAAAAGCAGTGGCTCGCATTTTAAAAGCCTGGTTCTTCTGGCATATGACCGACCGCTGGGGTGATATTCCTTACTTCAATGCGTTGAATGGAAAAGAAAATTTTTCACCCGTGTACGACAAGCAAAAAGATATTTATTACGATCTTATAAAAGAGCTGAAAGAAGCAGCGGCTCAAATAGATAATGGCAATGCCGTTACGGGTGATATTTTATATCGTGGTAATATGGCCAACTGGAAACGTTTTGCCAATTCTATGCGGTTGCTAATGGCGTTGCGATTATCAAAGGCAGATGCAGCCAAAGGCAAAGCGGAATTTACCGACGCATTGAATGGCGGGGTGTTTACCGATAACAATCAGAATGCCGTATATGTGCACCTGGCGGAAGCAGCCAACCAGAATTACTGGTATTTTGTGGCCAGTGTGCAGAACCGTCTCTGGTATTGGGCCAGTAAAACGATTGTTGATTATATGAAACCTTTGAATGACCCGCGGCTTAAAATATTTGCCGATGTAAATAGCAGTAACGATTATGTGGGTGTTCCCTATGGATTAGATGGTAATGCGGTAGGCGCCATTCCACCCGGTTCTGTGTCTTTCGTTGGTGTGCATGTACGTGCACAAAATGCACCCACTTATATCACTACCTATGCACAGGTTTTGTTTGCTATAGCCGAAGCCAATAAATTAACCTGGTTACCTGGTGGTGATGCAGATGCAAAAGCCAACTATGATGCAGGCATAGAAGCATCCATAAGACAATGGAACAGACAAAGCTTCAAGGTTTATGTAGATTCCATCGACAAACAGATAGAAAGGGTCCCTTATTCTGCTACTGATGCAGGTGATACAACAGGTCTGGCGGCTTACAAGGCGCAGCCAGAGGTAGCGTACAATAGTACCGATGCCTTGAAAAAGATCGGTTACCAACGTTGGTTACACTTGTATGCGAATGGATATGAAGCCTGGGCAGAATGGCGCAGGACGGGGTTTCCTGCATTAACGCCTGCGCCGAATAATGGCAATATTCCTATTCCCAGAAGACAGGCGTACCCTGTAAAGGAACAAAATATAAATGGCGATAACTACCGTTTAGCTATATCCTCACAACCTTCCCTGGGCGGAAAAGACGATCTGAATGGCCGGGTGTGGTGGGATCAATAGATTGCGGCAAACGGCAAACGGCAAACGGCAAACGGCAAACGGCAAACGGCAAACGGCAATAAATTGCAGGCGGCGCAAGTTCGTGTATTAGTTTTAACAATCGCGAACCTTTCACGTTTCACGTTTGCCGTTTCACGATTAATTACCGCTTACTTCTGAAAAAGCTTTTCATTAACTCAGCGCACTCATCTTTTAATATGCCTTTCGTTACTTCAGTCTTGGGGTGAAAGGGCCAGTTGGGTTCGGTGATTCGTTTGTGACCGTTCTTTTCATCATCGGCGCCCCAAACTATCCGGCTGATCTTGCTCCAGTAAAGCGCCCCGGCGCACATGAGGCAGGGCTCAACCGTAATATAAATTGAACCTTCAGGTAAATATTTACTGCCCAGGTAATTGAAAGCGGAAGTGAGCGCAATGATCTCGGCATGGGCTGTAGGGTCGTTCAACCGCTCTACCTGGTTATGGCCGCGGGCAATAATGCGGTTGTTCATCACCACTACGGCGCCAACCGGCACTTCGCCATCATCAAAGGCCCTCTGCGCTTCCTTCAGCGCCTGCTGCATATAGTGTTCGTCGTTCATAACTTTTTCAAAAATTACTCTCGGGTACCTGTTTTGCAAAGGCAAGGTACGTATCTTAGATAATAATCACGCTAACGATTGGCATATGACAGCTTCCTTTGCACAGGTTATGCTCTTTTTGGTAATGGGAATCGGCATTATCATTTTGCTGACCGCTGTTTTTCGCATCCATGCTTTTTTTGCTTTGTTGATCGCCTGCTTTGTTGTGGGACTGGGTGTGCAACTGCCCGTGGCAAACATTATCACCGTAACCAAACAGGGGTTCGGGAACATTATGCAATCCCTTGGGTTTATCATTGTATTAGGCACTACCCTCGGCGTTGTGCTGGAGCATACCGGCAGTACCAAGGTAATGGCAACCTACATCTTAAAAAGGATAGGCGAGAAGCAGGCGCCGCTGGCCATGAGCATAACCGGGTTTATTGTGGGGTTGCCCATTTTCTGCGATTCAGGCTACATAGTATTGAGTGGATTGAATAAATCGTTGTGCAAGCGAACAGGCATCTCAGTTATCATTATGTCGGTGTCACTGGCAACAGGTTTATATTCGGTGCACTGTTTAATTCCACCGCATCCTGGCGCCGCCGCAGCGGCCAGTGCTATCGGTGTTGATTTTGGAAAGCTCATTCTAACAGGGATGGCGGTGGCCATTCCGGCCATGCTGGTAGGTTATGCGTGGGCGCGCTATGCCGGCAGGAAAATAAAAAATGTTGAACCAACAGATGCGCCTGTTGTCGATCTTACTACAAAATCTCCTTCGGTATTACTTTCGTTTTTACCGGTGCTGGTGCCTATTGTGTTGATAGGAATAAAATCATTTCTGGCCATCGAGACCGGTAAAACAATTTCCGCCTGGAAGCAGGTATTTATGGTAGCCGGTGATCCGGTAATAGCACTGGCCATTGGTATTATCCTGGCATTTTGTGCCGTTCGTACCTGGAATAAAAATGTGGTGGGAAAACTGTTACAGGAGGCGGCAGAAAAGGCCGGAGGCATTCTGGTTATTATTGGGGCTGGCGGTGCTTTTGGCGCTATACTGGCCGCCACGCAGGTAGGGCAGCACGTGAGCAATGCTGTGAACCTGCAGACATTGGGTATCCTGTTCCCGTTTTTGTTAACGGCAATACTTAAAACCGCGCAAGGTTCATCTACCGTGGCTATTATTACGGCCTCGTCCATTATCCAACCTTTATTGCCCGCCCTGGGGCTCGATTCAGAAACCGGCAGGTTGCTGGCCGTTTTATCAATGGGCGCCGGTTCCATGACTTTATCACACGCCAATGACGCCTACTTCTGGGTGATTGCAAAATTCTCCGGGCTGGATATGCGCTCCATGTTACAGGTATATACCCTGGCTACTTTATTTATGGGATTAACTACTTTGGGCGTAGTGTATATTTTATCGCTTGTAATGATGTAAAATAGTTGTTTAGAGTATTAAATACGCAGCGTATTTGCAAGAGCGTTATAGAAAAACGTAATAGTTTTGCAATGGTATCCGGCTTCAAAAATCTCATTTGATGCGAAATTTGAGCATCTTATGATACCACAGGTGTATCGGTTGTTGGTTGCTGTTTAGTGCAATTTTGGCCTGTTAATTTAGTATTGTACTATATTACAATTTCTTCGGAAGTGTCCTGCCTCGTCCTAAACTTAGAAACCTCTTGGGACATTTGGCTTTCAACTTAGCATACTACCAACCTTCTGCGGGACTGAGCAAAGACAGAGCTTAGGCTTCTTCGCAAATTCTTCGCAAGTTCTTCGCAAATTTGCGAAGAAGCCTAAGAGCAATCCCGAAGGATCCTAAGAGGATTTGCGAAGAAATTTGCCTGTTTTGACCACTATTGCTGCCTTCAATCGACTAACTTCGGTTCTACATTGCGCTCCATAACACAGCAATTTCAGGATCATCCGGTTTGTCCCCATACAAAGTAAGCGCATTGGCTAAGGCGTTATAGCCGCTTCTTTTCTTGTAATTGATTCTACTTTCAATAATGAATTGAAAAAAATTGTAAAACTAGAGAAAAAAGTTGCTAAGAAATTTGGGAGACCGGGAGAATTGATATAATTTAGGATTGTTAAATGAGAGCGGAGAATTAGAGAATAGTGGTAACCGTTATATACTTACAATAGCACATAACAGCGCACGCTTACTCCAGATGGTATCTTGCACCGGTTACCGAAAATAGTATATACTATTCTTAATTATTCAAAGTTGTTTATGCTGTAGTTTCAACCGTTAAGCAATATTTTATATGTTTTTCAGCTGAGGTCTGTTTTAAGGCCTACAATAAGCATATTACAAGCTTTGTATTAAATAAGGCCAGGGAATATTTATGTGTATTGGAAGATCTGTAAATCCGTTCGCTGTGAACTCTTAAAAATATAAAACCATCTTAAACTTAATGTATGCGAACCTGTAATAACCACCCGTATTGGCACAATCAGCCAATGCGCTTAACTGAAGAAGAAAAACAAAATCCACTCCTGGTTTTTAAAGAATTTTTTGAGTGCTTTCATTTAAATGATGTTCGTGATCAATTATGGAATTGGCTGGTAGAAGTTGTATCGAGCCCTAACAGCATTTCAAGTGAACCGCTCGAGCGCAGCAATCACTTTTATTTATACGAAAAAATAGAAGCGCTCATAGAAGCATGTTATGTAATGAAAAGCCGGCAGCCCCCGCCATTGCAAAACGAAGATGTGACACCAGTAGTGGCTATTTAACCCTCATCAGAAAGGGGTAGGTCCGGCAAGCTGCTCCTTTCTTTTATTTGGGTATTAGGGTTAATAATATACCTATTGCTTCACCCGAAATGTGTAACTTACCTGTATCATATTATTGGGTAAACAGTATATATATGAACCCTGATTTACTGAAGCAACAATTGCAAGCCATGCGGTCTTTTTACGAAAGCGGCGCTACGCGAACGCTGGCATTTCGTAAACAACAATTACAACAGTTAAAATCGGCCATTCAGCAATATGAACAACCGTTGTTCGATGCTTTGCATAAAGACCTGAAAAGAAGTGCAGAGGAAAGTTGGGTCACCGAACTGGGCGTAGTAATGGCAGATATTAGCATGGCATTGCGTAATCTGCGCCACTGGATGCAGCCTCAACGAGTGCCTACCAATCTGGTTAACCTGCCTTCTGCCAGTTATATTATGCGGGAGCCATTGGGCGTGGTGCTTATTATCAGTCCCTGGAATTATCCATTTCAATTATTGTTTGCGCCATTGATAGGGGCTATTGCAGCAGGCAATTGTGTTGTGCTAAAACCCTCTGAACTGGCGCCTGCCACGGCCAAAATAATGAGCGATATTATCAGTAAAATATTCCCGCAGGAATACATCTTATATGTTGAAGGGGATGGTGCACAGGTAGTGCCTGCCCTGATGAATACCTTCCGGTTCAACCATGTGTTTTATACCGGCAGCACGGCTGTTGGCAAAAGCATTTATCAATTGGCAGCGTCGCAATTGGTGCCGGTAACCCTGGAGCTGGGTGGGAAGAGTCCGTGTATAGTTGAAAGCGATGCTAATATTCAGGTGGCGGCGCGCCGCATTGCCGTCACAAAATTTGCCAATGCCGGCCAAATGTGTATTGCGCCAGATTACATTCTGGTACATACTTCCAAAAAAAATGAATTGATCGCTGCGCTGAAAAAAGCTATTGAATCATTTTATTCTGAAAACCCGGCAGCAAGCTATAGCTACTGCAAGATCATAAATGAAAAGCAGTTTCAGCGCATTATTGGTTATTTAAGTCAGGGTACCATTGTACATGGCGGCCATCATGATATCGGCCAGTTGTACATTGAGCCTACCATCCTGGAAAATGTATCACCGGATGCGCCCCTGATGAAAGAGGAAATTTTTGGTCCGTTTTTACCCGTACTCACGTTTAATACCCTGGAAGAAGCAAAAGCAATTATTCAAAACAATCCCGATCCTTTATCGTTTTATATTTACACCGCAGATACAAAAAAAGAAAAAGAATGGTTGCAATCGGTGCCGTTTGGTGGGGGCTGCGTAAATAATTCAGGCTGGCATTTTACCAATCACCACCTGCCATTTGGCGGCCGCGGAAACAGCGGCTTTGGCAAGTATCATGGCAAATACAGTTTTGAGGTGTTTAGTAATGCCAAATCGATAATGAAAACGCCCACCTGGTTTGACCCGGCAATCAAATACCCCCCATTTAAAGGAAGGTTGAAGTTGTTTAAATGGGTGGTAAAATAATTTATTATGACAGTCAAGCAACGACTTTTTAAAATTGCTTACCCATTGTGGATCGCCTTTACAAAACTGATGGGCCGCAATACGAAGGTTTTTACCAACTATAAAAACGTTCAGCCTGCTGAATCTATTTATTCGCTGCAGGTACCGCTTAGTAATGGCAATACCTTGCCCTTAGACGCCTATAAAGGAAAGAAAATACTGCTGGTGAATACCGCCAGTAATTGTGGGTATACCAACCAGTACGACGATCTGCAAAAGTTGTATCAACAGTTTAACAATCAGTTGGAGATCATTGCCTTTCCCGCCAATGATTTTAAAGAACAGGAAAAGGGTAGTGACAGTGACATTGCCCAGTTCTGCAAAATCAACTTTGGTGTTACCTTTCCCCTGGCCAAAAAAAGTGTGGTAGTTAAATCAAACGACCAGAACTCTATTTTTAAATGGCTGACCAATAAAGCAAAGAATGGCTGGAATGAAAAAGCCCCTTCCTGGAATTTTTCAAAATACCTCATCGATGAGCAAGGGACGTTAACGCATTATTTTGATCCTTCGGTTTTGCCTTTAAGTGAGGCGGTTGTTAAGGCAATTGGTATGGATGGCAGACGGCAGAAGGCAGACGGCAAACAATAGAAATACAGGTAAAGGCAATGGTTATAGCATAATTTATTTATCCTAAAACGGAATTATGCTAAGTCTGGGGCACAAAAAAATGAAGGCTTATCAGCTAGCTATAAGCCTGGTAAAAGAAGTTTATAAGCTAACGAGCAATTTTCCTGCAGATGAACGGTTCGGGCTAGTTTCACAATTGCGAAGAGCAGCCGTTTCTGTCTGCAGTAATATAGCAGAAGGGGCTGCGCGAAAACCACCAGCTGATAGAAGAGATTTTATGAAATAAGCCGTAGCTCATATGTTGAGATAGACACCCAATTTGAACTAGCCTTACAGCTTGGTTTCATCAAGCCTGACCAAGTAACTGATCTTAATGAATATCTTAATTATACATTCGCAATCATCTCAAAAATGATAGACAACACAAATTAGCGAAGCTGTTGTCTGCCTTCTGCCGTTTGCCTTCTGCCAATTACTTCACAAACCGAATAGCAAAAGGATAACTATAAGCTTCTCCATTATTCGCTCTTACGCCGGCAATAATCGTAAATACCAGACCCAGGATATTAATTATAGTGAAAACAATTCCGCCTGCAATAAATCCACCAAAGAATGGGAATGTGCTGCTTCTGCCGCCAAAGGGAAAGGGAGATGAAATAAAGTTGCTTCCTATGAACGCAAAAAAGCCAAGACTGGCAATTATATCGATTATCAGGAGGGTGAGCTGAAAGTTCACTGATGCCTTTCCATGCGGGATGATTTCCGGCAGTTCGTTCTTTTTTATTTGCCATACAATCAGTGGCCCTAATACATTTCCCAGGCCCACAAGAAAACCGGCAAGGGCGGATAAATGACAAAGCATTGACCAGGTACGGATGTCTTTTTCGCGGGTATCCATAGAAAAGGGGTTATTTGGCCGTTAAGATAACAAAGAAACATCAATGCGCATAACCCTCCGAGGGATTATAAGCCTGGTCTAACAGCGCAGTTACCGCCGTAATCATGGTGCAAACCTGGTAATAAAAGCTTTTGTTCACTTTATCGAATGTATCACTGGGGCGGTGGTAATCGGGATGGTCTTCTACGCCAAAATACAGATATGGGATATTTTTTTGATGGAAAGGAAAGTGATCTGATTGATTGGTCCAGTCGTCGGCGCCTGCTTTTTGCCCATCGTGCCCATAGCGAATGAAAACGGGCGTAAAAGGCTGAATGCTGTCGACATACTTTTTCAATGTTGGATAATGATAAATACCGGTGGCAAAGATCTCGTTGCTGTCGTTACGGCTTACCATATCCATATTCACATCTACCATAATATTTGCTAACGGGATGGGACAATTAGAAACAAAATATTTTGATCCTAACAAGCCTTTTTCTTCCCCGTCGAATGCAACAAAGATCAGGGAGTGTTTGGGCGGGTGTTGTTTAAAATACGCCATCATGGTTAGCAGAGCAGCAGTGCCGGATGCATTGTCATCGGTTCCGTAATAGATATCTCCATTGCGCACCCCCAGGTGATCATAATGCGCCGTGATGGCGATATAATTATTTTCGTATTGACTGCCTTTGATAACACCGATCACATTGGTGCCTTGTTGATTTTCGTGGCCAAAAGGAAAGGGCTGTAAATAGGAGTCGCCGGTTTTGCCAATTTGGAGAGAATCAAAAGTATGCACAATATGTTCGCGCGCCAGCTGGTTGCCCGGTGTGGCTATTTCCCTGCCCGCCATGGCTGCTGATGATAAATATGCCAGGTGATTGATGAGGGTGGTGCTGTCGATATTATTCAACAGATTGCTTTTGGCAGCCTTATTCTTTTTTGTCTCGTTCCGGGGCGGACAACCTGTAAGCACAATAGTAACCGCAACAATGGTCAGTACCGCCATTGCCGCTCTGGTTAATTTTTTTCCAGCGGAAATAATATGGTTCAACATATATCGGAAATATTATAAAGTGCTGCTTAACAGGCGCAGGCAGGTAACTGGTCGTCCGATAAAGAAATAACCTGGCGTTCCAGTACAATGCCGCTGAATTTTTCTTTCACCTCGTTCAGGATGCTATCCACTTCGGCTAATGTTTTTACCGTTACCAGCCGGTTGCGGAATTCCTTAACGTGCGACAACCCTTTCAGGTAATTGGAATAGTGGCGACGCATTTCCAAAATACCCACGATCTCACCTTTCCATTCAACCGATTTATGGGCATGGGTACGGCAAATTTCCACCCGTTCTTCAATGGTGGGCAGGGGAAGCATTTCGCCGGTTTGCAAATAATGTTTTATTTCCCTGAAGATCCAGGGGTAACCGATGGCTGCACGGCCAATCATAACCCCATCAACGCCATAGCGGTTTTTATACTCAAGTGCTTTTTGCGGGGTGTCAATGTCGCCGTTACCAAAAATAGGGATGTGAATACGGGGATTGTTTTTTACGGCGGCGATCAGGGTCCAGTCGGCCTCGCCTTTGTACAATTGGGCACGGGTACGGCCATGTATGGTAAGGGCCTTAATGCCAACGTCCTGCAGGCGTTCGGCCACTTCTTCAATGTTTTTGCTGTTATCGTCCCAGCCGAGGCGGGTTTTCACCGTAACGGGTAAGGAAGTAGATCTTACTACCGCCGATGTGAGGCGTACCATGGTGTCGATATCCTTTAAAACGGCGGCGCCTGCCCCTTTGCTCACCACTTTTTTTACGGGGCAGCCGAAATTAATATCTACCAGGTCGGGTTGAACTGTGTCTACGATCCTGGCACTCAGGGCCATAGCTTCTTCATCACCGCCAAAGATCTGGATACCAAAAGGGCGTTCAAATTCGTTAAAATCAAGCTTTGCCCTGCTTTTGATGGCGTCGCGGATCAATCCTTCACTGGAAATGAATTCGCTGTACATTAAATCGGCACCGTTTTGCTTGCAAACAAAGCGGAATGGCGGGTCGCTAACATCCTCCATGGGCGCCAGAAGAAGGGGAAAATCAGGAAGCGTGATGTCAGCGATTCGTACCATGTTGATTTTGTTAGTTATCTTGCAGCTTTTGCAAGGATTTGCAAAGCTGCAAATTTACATACTAATCTTTGTTTACACCAGCCTATGAGCCGTCATTTACGTATAAAATCACCCTGGTCGCAATTAGGGGCTTTGCTTGGAGTCTTTTGCATAATGTTCATTGCAGCAGGGGCATTTTCCCTGATCGTTTACTCAATGAGTGGCATTGATTTTAAAAAAGGCCTCGATCTGAACGATCCACGGATGGTCAATGTAATGAAATTAATACAGGCAATTTCTTCTATCCTGTTATTCATAGTGCCACCATTTTTATTCGCACGGTTCACTTTCTCAGGTAATTATGGCTATTTTTTAGGTTTCAGGAATGCTGAAAAAACGAATATGTACATCCTGGCCATCCTGGGCATGTTAATGGCCATGCCTTTTGTTATCTGGCTGGGCCATCTGAATGAATTGATCCCACTGCCCGAGACCTTAACCAGGATGGAGGAAGATACTGTTAAACAACTGACAGCCATTCTTAAAGTAAAAAGTGTTTGGGATATTGTGTTGAATGTTTTGATTATTGCCCTGTTGCCGGCTGTTGGGGAAGAACTGTTTTTCAGGGGGGCGCTGCAACGGATAGTGATACAATTAACCCGCAATCCCTGGGTGGGCATTATTTTAACAGCTGTTTTGTTTTCTGCCTTACACTTTCAGTTTTCGGGATTTTTGCCTCGTATGTTCCTGGGGATTGTATTAGGCGCTTTTTACTGGTTCAGCGGAAGTATTTATACTAGCATGATAGCGCATTTTGCCAACAATGCGGTGCAGGTGATCGCTGCCTCTTATGCGCCTGAATATGTTGAAAAGAACCCGCAAACGCCTGTACTGGCTGCAGTGGCCAGTGGTATTGTGGTATGGGCCATACTTTGGTATTTTCAAAAACAATCTACGGTTACGTATTCCAAAGTATACGAAACAGACGAGCTTACTTCTACCAATCAATTCATAGCATAAAAATAAGTGCTTTCGCCTATGGCGCTCAATGTAAAAACATTTAAGACCAGATCGCTTACCGCAGCGGTGTTTGTAGTAGTGATGCTTACCGGCCTGCTATGGAACCAGTGGAGCTTTTTTGTATTGTTCTCTATTATTCATTTTGGCTGCTGGACCGAATACCAGAAACTGGTTGGGCTTATTGATCCTGATTATACTACCATTACTCCTTTTCATAAATATGGCGTGAAATTGGCAGGGTGGTGCATCATGTTGTATTTTACCAGTGACCAGTTTGGATTTTTTGGCATGCACTTGCATGAGATAGGCTGGTTCCTTGGTTTGTTATGCCTGTTCATTCTACCCATTGTTGAATTGTTATTTGCCAAAGAAATAAAACCAAAGAATATCGGTTATAGTGCAATCGGGTTACTATACATTTCTTTAAGCTGGGGGTTGATGATGGACCTGCGTTGTTCTTTTATTCCACCCACCAAAGAAGGTATGTTCATTTCAATGGATAACTGGGGCAAACTGATTCCCTGCGCCTTGATCTTTTCTATCTGGATCAATGATACCATGGCATACATTGTTGGATCATTGATCGGTAAAACGCCTTTTTCAAAGATCTCACCCAAAAAAACCTGGGAGGGTACGGTGGGCGGCGCTATTTTGTGTGTGGTGGTAATTGCGTTGCTGGGTTATTTTACGGCGCCTGCCAATGGTTATCATGTAATACACTGGATTGCCATTGCTGCCATTGCTGCGGTTGTAGGTACCGCCGGTGATTTGGTAGAAAGCAAATTAAAGCGGGTAGCCAATGTGAAAGACAGTGGGCATATTATGCCCGGACATGGTGGTTTTTTAGACCGGTTTGATTCATTATTATTAGCGATCCCATTTGTTTGGTTATATATTCAACTGGCACTTAAATGAAATTTCATCTTTTAATCAGTATCCTGTTCTACACCTTATTAAGCTGTACCGCTGCCCCGAGGGAAACGCCTGTGCCCTTGCTGGAATTCAAGCCTGGTATGATTGATAAAAAATTATACAAAGGCAAAATAAAAGATGGCAAGCACTGGAAAGATAAACGGGGTGAAAATGTTGTGATACTTACTCAAACCGGCATTTACTGGTCGAACGTATACGATGCCACCCGCGGCGCAAAAATATTTGCGTATCACTTCATAAAAACCGGGGAAGATTCGTTTAAGGAAATATGGAAAATAAGTGAAGTGGTGGAGGAATGTGCTTTTGAGGTAAAGTGCGATTTTTTTAGCAATTCCCTTTCTATTACAGACCTTGACAATGATGGCATTGCCGAAGTAGGTTTTGTTCTTACCAAAGGATGTAAGGCAGAAGCCGGCCCTGAAGAAAAGAAACTGGTGTTTTATGAAGGAAAAGAACTGTACACCATAAAGGGAACTACCACCGTTGTAAAAGGAACGGAAAAGCTGGGCGGCGAAAAAGTGGTAGAAAAAAGGTTTGAAGCGGCGCCTGAGGAATTTCTGGAGTTTGCCAACAAGCAATGGAACAAATTCGGCGTTTCAAAGGCTGTTAAATAATTGTTACCCGTAGTGCGGGACTATTTTGTAATTTTAACCCCTAAAATTTTTAAATGACCATCCATAAAGAAGGCTATAAGAGTATATTGATCAGCGCGATAATTTTTGCTGTGATTAACCTGGCATCGTTTCGATTATTCAGTCCTTCTATGGCCTGGTTAACCTGGTTAATATTTGTACTTACTCTTGGCTTAGTATTATTCATTATTTCTTTCTTCCGGGTGCCCAATCGCAAACTCACCCAGGGCAGTAACCTGGTGGTTGCACCTGCCGATGGTAAAGTGGTGGTTATTGAAGAAGTGTATGATGAAGAGTACTTCAAAGACAAAAGATTACAGGTTTCTATATTCATGAGTCCGGCCAATGTGCATCAGAACAGAACGCCTGTTGCCGGTGAAGTGGTGTATAATCAATACCATAAAGGAAAATTCCTGGTAGCCTGGCATCCCAAATCATCAACAGAGAATGAGCGTCATTCAGTGGTGATCCGCTATACTAAAGGCGAAGTGCTGGTAAAACAAATTGCCGGCGCCCTGGCCAAAAGAATTGTAAACTACCTGAGCGTTGGTCAAAAAGTAGATCAATGCACTGAGATGGGTTTTATTAAATTCGGCAGCCGTGTAGATATGTTATTACCACTGGGTACCAAAGTGAATGTGAAGCTGCAGGAGGTGGTAAAGAACGGGGTAACTGTGATAGCTACTGTATAATTAAAAAAGGTGGGTTGCTTTTGCGGAGCCGCTCACCCTACTACATATTTAAAAGGTGAGCCACCCGCCAAGGGTGACCCACCTTTTTTTTAGAATATATTCTCGAGTTCCTTCAGTGAATACACCGTATAGGTAGGTTTTATTGATGGTTCAATGTTAAGGTGGTTTACATACACCTGGTCGATGCCGGCATTGATGGCGCCCTGGATATCTGCTTCTATATTATCGCCGATCATGATACTTTCTCCCGGTAACGCTTTTGCTTTTTGAAAGGCGTAATCAAAGATCTCTTTGTTGGGTTTTACGAGACTGCTTCCTTCAGAAGTAATGACCTCAATAAAAAAACTATCGATACCTGAATACTTTAAAGACAAAAGATTACAGGTTTCTA
>NZ_JBJMLX010000088.1:0-28889 GCF_045805085.1 Niastella sp. | reverse complement strand
TTGTTCTGGAAATATGGAAGCTTCCTATCTACAATTTAAAATCAAAAAAAGGATGAAAACAATAGATAAAAATTACCTGAACGGACAATTCACTCCATCAAAAGGTACAGAGATCATTGATATATTTAATCCAGCCAATAACCAGCAAATAGGCAAAGTCGTTATGGGAACAGAAAGCGATATCCTGGCTGCCATAGAACATGCTTCAAACGCATTCCCGGCCTTTTCCCGTTCGTCGAAAGAGCAGCGCATTGAATACCTGAAAAGATTACCTGATGCTATTATGGAACGTTTGGAGGACCTTCAGGAGGTAACGACAGATGAATACGGCGCCACGGTGCAACGTTCCCTTTGGTCAAACCGGTATGCTGCAGAAACTTTTTTGTATTTCAGGGAAATATTAAAGGACTTCGATTTTGAGCGCAGGATAGGTCAGTCACGGATCTCCCTGGTGCCGGTTGGCGTTACCGCTATCATGACCGCATGGAATGCCAATTCCGGATCTATATGTGTTAAGCTTGCTGCTGCCATAGCAGCCGGTTGTACTACTGTTATTAAACCCAGTGAAATGAGTGCGTTGCAATCGCAGGTATTGGCTGAATGCTTTGATAAAGCAGGCCTGCCGCCGGGGGTGATAAATGTGGTTCATGGAAGGGGAGATGTATTGGGGACAGTCCTTTCTACTCATCCTGCAGTTGCCAAAATATTGTTTACGGGTTCAACTACCGTAGGTAAAATTATTGCCCGTAACGCTATTGAAACCATGAAAAGGGTAACGCTTGAATTAAGCGGCAAATCTCCGAACATTATCCTGGACGATGCAGATCTGGAGACTGCGATACCCATGGCCGTGAATGCCGGTTTTATGAATAACGGGCAGGCTTGTATTGCTGGTACGCGGTTACTGGTGCCGGAACATTTGTTACCGGAAATAAAAAAGATTGTTCTGAAAACCGTGGAAACGTTAAAAGTTGGCGATCCTCGTGATGAGCAGACTGCGATCGGACCTTTGGCGGGAAGCAAACAGTACGATCGTATTCAGCATTACATCAAACTTGGAATGGAAGAAGGAGCTGAACTGCTTACAGGTGGGTTAGGAAAGCCTGAAGGCCTGTCGGATGGCTATTATGTAAAACCGACTGTATTTACCGGCGTAACCAATGACATGGCCATTGCCCGGGAGGAAATTTTCGGTCCTGTTCTGTCGATCATTACCTACCATACCGAAGCGGAAGCAATCTCGATCGCCAACGATACCATCTATGGCCTACATGCCTATGTGAGTTCCTCCAATATGGAACGTGCTAACAGGGTTGCCGCACAGATCAATGCCGGAAGGGTGGCTATCAATACACTCTACCATGATGCGTTGGCTCCTTTTGGCGGGTTCAAACAATCAGGGATCGGCAGGGAAGGGGGAGTTTATGGACTGGAAGAACAATTGGAGACAAAAGTTATTATAGGGTAGCCATTTGTTATCTCTGAGATGTTTTGTATTTTGGAAAAGTTTAATTCACCCTATAATTTGACCTTAAAACTCAACCAAATGCAGTTTGATCAAAACCCGCCCGACTTACTGGCCGATGAAGTTTATTATGAAAGAGCCAGTACCGGCAAACGCTTCGCTAATTATATAATCGACCTTATTGTATTTTATTTGTTTGTGTTCGGTTTTGCCATCTTGCTCGCAATAGCAGCGCCCTCCACATTTAATTCATGGACCCGTGAGAGTAGTAGCCTGGGCATCGTAGACAACATACTCTCGCTTTTCTTTTATGCCATATATATGTCTATAGTGGAAGCTTTATTAAAAGGAAGGTCAGTGGGTAAATTCATTACCAAAACCAGGGCAGTTAACCTTGACGGTACGCCCATTTCCGCCAGCACCGCGTTTTCAAGAGGATTCAGCCGGGCCGTTCCTTTCTGTGTATTTAGTGCCCTTGGCAGTGTTTGTAATCCCTGGCAGGACAAATGGACCAATACCATGGTTATTAATAATGTTAATTAATTAAATACTATTTATTAAGCCCTGACATTCTTTTACGTAAAAGAGTTTCAGGGCTTTTTCATTTAGAAAGCTGAAGGAAATCCCCATCGATTATTAAAAGTTTCACCCCGTTTTCTGAAAACGATCTGTGACTGCTACAATCATCCGATACTACGTAAGTCATTCCCTGACTAAGTGTAAATTGCTGGCCATTATCAAGCTCGCTAACAAATTCTCCTTCGAGACAGTGAACAATATGACCTTTTTTACACCAATGATCTGCCAGATATCCCTTTGAGTAGTCCACTCTTCGAATACGTAACCCTTGCAGTTGTAATGTTCTCCAAACTGCTATACCAGTGGTTCCCGAATGTTCAGTAGCAGGGATTACATCCCAGTCAATTGTTTGAAAGTTAAAGTTGCTCATTGTGTAAGTATGTCATCAAATCGGTGAATATATGCTTTCAATGATACCACACTGGTTCTTGGACATCCTTTAATGTGGACTGAATTTACCTCCCAAACTTAGAACTCTTCCACGCATTCAACATCTGTTGCCCTTTTTCCTCGTCTTTATAAAAGATATTTATCGCAAACTCTTTTTTGTCGAAGAGTCTGTAATACAACAGCATGTGTAAAACCATTTTATTCGGGTAGGTAACAGTTGTTATAAAAGTATGGAACTCCAGGTTGCTGATCTTTTCTACGATCATAGTAGTGTCAACTTTTACTCCCTGCAGTTGGGTGGTTAAAGTTTTATATAGCATGTCATTTCCGGCCTGCTTGGTTTTTAAATAATCGCCGTCGACTACCGGATCAAAGGGTTGGTAGCTACAGTTAAAGTGATTCATTTGATCTGTTTTGAATTGAAAAAGTAGTGTGGCGTGATTCTCCACTTTTGTATTATTGGCCTTATCCATAACAGCAGCCCCTTTGCTTTCCATTCTCGCCCATTCTGTGGAATCTATAGGTTGAAAATTCTCCGGAATGGTAATTCTCCAGTTGAAATCTTTACTGTAAAATTCTTTTTTAGGAGTGGTTTGTGCTGCACAAAATTGAAAGAGTATCGACAGGCAGATAGCCAGGCAGGTTATTATTTTCATGGAATAGTTATTATTAATTCCACAAGGTTAGAAAAGGTATTAATAAAACCAAGCATCAACATTGTTTAAAATAACCAGATAGTACAGGATCTTGCCGTATGATGAATTACATATCAGTCTTTTTTACATTGTAACGGGCTTGCTTCTTGGTGTTCATCAATGATTGAAACTGTTCAATAAAAAGCCCGACATGATAACCATCTGCCAGGGCATGGTGAACATGCACGGCAAGCGGTAACAGCTTTTTGCCATTTTCTTCGGTTACCTTCCCGAAGGTGATCTTTGGGCAGCTATCGGCAAATGAAAAACACCGGGCATGCGATACTGATGTAAAGTTTATCCAGGGAAGCGCCGAGAAATGAATGACATTCTCACCCGAAACAGCCGGAATTAAACCACTTGCCAGTTTCTCTGTCTCGATGATCCGGGTAGCGTTCAAATAAAAAAGCTCCTCATCGTTGCTATAATCTATATAGGAAAAACCAAACGTGCCATCCGGACGGGGTACCGTAGGCGAAGCATGGACCTCATCGAACAGGTAAACTTCTTTATCAATAATGCGATAGCGGAAATTCTCAATGGCGTTGGCTGCCTTTAAAGCCTGGTACAGGTAATACTGAAAAAATGAAATGCCCCGCTCTTTTGCATAGTGATAAGCTAAGGTGCAATCTATTGAAACGGTTACGCCAAAAAAGGGTTCTTCAAATTGGGAGAAGAACCGGTAATGGTCTTTTCTTACCCAGCTGTTTATGTCGATCGCTGTTTTCATGGCTAATCAAGATGTTTAATGATGTCAGCAATATTGTTTAATGATATCAGGTTCGGGTGTTCTACTTTTTCTTCGTGCAGTTCATGTTTCCAGGTGGTATGAAAGGGAATATGCCCGGCAAATGCCTCCAGCGCCAATACAGGCAGAATATCCGATTTAACCGAATTGCCCAGCATCAGGAAGTTGGCCGGCGAACAATCCAGGTGTTTTAACAGCTTTTGATAATTGGTCACCTGCTTATTGCTCATGATCTCTATATGATGAAAATAATCCTGCAACCCTGATTTAGTAAGTTTTCGTTCCTGGTCAAGCAGATCGCCCTTGGTTGCTATAACCAACCTATACTTCCTATGCAACGCTTCCAAAGTTTCTTCAACCCCTTGCAATAGCTCGATGGGTTTATTTAATAGTTCCTGACCCAATTCCAGCACCTGGTTTATCAAATGCAGTTGGGCAGTCCCATTCGATACGCGGGTGAGCGTTTCTATCATGCAAAGAATAACTCCCTTTATACCGTAGCCGTACAGGTGCAGGTTCTTCATTTCGGTGTTAAACAGTTCCTGGGAGGCTGCTTCGGGTGGTAACCAGGCTGCCAGTAATTCGCAGAACCGGTTCTCGGCTTCCTGAAAGTAAGGTTCGTTCACCCAAAGGGTATCATCAGCATCAAAAGCAATGGTTTTAATGTGGGTTCTCATAGCAGGCAAAATTGGTTGGTTACTTCAATTATAAAAAGGACATTTGTCCCAACCAGGAAATTATGCTTCGTACCAACAACGCCTTTTTATCATTTATAGAACAGCTGTATAATAACCAGCACCATAAGGAAGATATTCTGTTAAAGGAATATTCCCGGGAACAGCTCTTGCTGCGCCAGGGCGAAAGGCCCGCCAAAGTGTTCATGATAAAAGAAGGTATTACAACAGTTGATATCAATGAAGATGACGACCGGCGGTTTATTGTAGAGTTCCTGGGTAAAGGCGAGAGCCTTGGCGAGATTGAAATTGTTAAGAACGTTACCTGTTTATGCAATGTAAGGGCATTGACGCCTGTAAAGGTGTATGCCATTTCCATTCCTTATTTTGTATCGTTGCTTGAAAAAGACCTGCCGTTTAACAGGTTCCTGCTGGAAACCTTTGCCACCCGCATTATCAATACCTCTGCACGCGCCTCCTTTCAGCAACTGCATACCGTAGAACATTCATTGACCAGGTTGCTTGAATTGTTGAAGGTACAGGAAATGACTATTTCCAAAGAAGATATGGCGGCTTACCTGGGCATCACTATTCGCAGCCTGAACCGGACGTTGAAAAAGTTGAAAGCATAAATGTTGGTGGGCTTTTATTTTACGCAAACGTTAGCGTAACATTCTTCCTGCCAGCGAAGCCTTTGTGGCTATATTTGACACTTGCACATTATCAACATATGAAAGGAAGAAAATATCGCTTGTTTGCCTTGCTTGCCCTGCTTGGCATAGCCTCATTCAAACCCCTCACCTCCATTTACAAGGACGGTTGGATTGATTTAAATAAAAACGGTAAGAAAGACATTTATGAAGACCCCAAACAATCAGTAAACGCCCGCACGGCCGACCTGTTGTCGAAAATGTCGTTGGAAGAAAAGACCTGTCAGATGGCCACCCTGTATGGCTGGCACCGGGTGTTGAAAGATTCGTTGCCAACGGCCGATTGGAAGAATGCGATCTGGAAAGATGGCATTGCCAATATCGATGAACACCTGAATGGTTTTGCCGGTTGGGGTAAAACACCGCCTATCGACCTGGTAAAAGATATGGAAAAGCACGTATGGGCCATGAACGAGACCCAGCGTTTTTTTATAGAACAAACCCGCCTCGGCATTCCGGCCGATTTCACCGATGAAGGCATTCGTGGCGTAGAGGCCTATGAGGCAACTGGTTTTCCTACCCAACTCAATATGGGCATGACCTGGAACAAAGAGCTCGTTCACCAGGAAGGTATTATTACCGGCCGCGAAGCCCGCGCCCTGGGTTACACCAACGTGTATGCACCTATTTTAGATGTAGCGCGCGACCAGCGCTGGGGACGCCTGGAAGAAAGTTATGGGGAAGACCCTTACCTGGTTGCCAGCATGGGCATTGCCATGGCAAAGGGTATTCAGCAGGATGGAAAGGTAGCCTCTACTGCGAAACATTTTGCGGTGTACAGTGCCAATAAGGGCGCCCGGGAAGGACAGGCCCGCACAGACCCGCAAGTAGCGCCGCGCGAAGTGGAAAACCTGTTGTTGTATCCTTTCAAAAAAGTAATAAAAGAAGCGGGCATCATGGGCGTGATGAGCTCATACAACGATTATGATGGTATTCCTGTTTCGGGCAGCAATTACTGGCTGATCCAGCGCCTGCGGGTTGAAATGGGTTTTACCGGTTATGTGGTGAGTGACAGCGATGCCCTCGAATACCTGGCTACCAAACACCATGTGGCCGCCAATTTAAAGGAAGCCGTTTACCAGGCTTTTATGGCCGGGATGAATGTGCGTACCACCTTCCGGACGCCTGACAGCATTATAATTTATCTGCGTCAGCTGGTGAAAGAAGGCCGCATTCCCATGGATACTATTAATCACCGCGTGGCCGATGTGTTGCGCGTGAAATTCAAAGTGGGCTTATTCGATCATCCCTATGTAGAAAGCGCCGCAGAAACCAGGAAATTAGTGAACAGCGATGCCAGTCAGCAAGTGGCTTTGCAGGCATCCCGCGAGAGCGTGGTGCTGTTGAAGAATAATAACAATATGCTTCCTCTCTCAAAAGGGTTGGAAAAAATAGCTGTAGTAGGTCCCAACGCCACCGATGACGATTATGCGCATACACATTATGGTCCGTTGGGATCGCCCAGCGTAAATATCCTGCAGGGCATTCAGGCAAAACTGGGCGCCGATAAAGTATTGTATGCAAAAGGCGCTGACCTGGTTGATAAAAACTGGCCTGAAAGTGAGATCCTGCCAGAACCAATGAATACGGCAGAACAGGCCATGCTCGACTCTGCCGTGCAAATTGCCAAACAGGCGCAAATGGCGGTTGTTGTTTTAGGCGGAAATACGCGCACCGCCGGCGAAAGCAAGAGCCGCACGAGTCTTGACCTGCCCGGTCATCAGCTCGAGCTGATAAAAGCCATCAAAGCCACCGGCAAACCTGTAGTGGTAGTATTGATCGGTACGCAACCTATGAGCATTAATTGGATCGATAAATACATCGATGGCATCGTGTATGCCGGTTACCCAGGCGTAAAAGGTGGTATCGCCATTGCCGATGTATTGTTCGGTGATTACAATCCCGGCGGCAAGATCACGCTTACGTGGCCTAAATCGGTAGGACAAATACCTTTTAATTTCCCCAGCAAGCCCGGTGCGCAATCGGATGAAGGCGAGCATGCAAAAATTAAAGGGTTGTTATATCCCTTTGGTTTTGGCTTAAGCTATACCAGCTTTGGTTATAATAACCTGAAGATAAACACAGGTAAAACTGCAACTGATCCTATTGCCGTAACAGTAGAGGTAACCAATACCGGCAAGGTGGCTGGTGATGAAGTGGTGCAATGTTACATTCGCGATGTGTTGAGCTCGGTGACTACGTATGAAAAACTATTGAAAGGTTTTGACCGCGTTCATTTGCAACCCGGCGAAACCAAAACAGTTTCCTTTACCATTCCCCGTGAAGAATTGAAATTGTATAACCGCGAAATGAAGTTTGTGCTGGAGCCCGGTGAGTTCAGTGTAATGATCGGCGGTTCATCATCGGATATTAACCAGAAGGAGAGTTTCTTTATAAAATAGGTCCCGTCTTTTTGAAAATTATAACCAGGGTTCAGTCAGTTTATTTTTCTGATTGAACCCTGGTTTCTTTTTGGGGATATGGTTTACTTTACGTTGTCTTTAAAGGTTAAGTGATTCAAACCAGGAACCTATGACTCATTCATTTCAACCGATTTCTATATCGATATAGAAGCCTCATAATTTTACAGAATTACCTATTTCAATGGTTGCCTCCAAAACCCATTGCTAAAATTTTCTATAACGCTATAGCATGATCGGCCTTAGCGGCATGTTCGAAATGGCCCACGGATCGCTCCGGGTTTGACGGCATCATTATGGCAAGCGCAACCGTTACATCGCTATAGGCCAGCCGTGGATCAGCCGTACTACTTCCGTACCACAGCCATAGATACAGGCAGGATCAACCGTACCACAGCCGTTCCATAGCCGTAGATGCAGGCAGGATCAGCCGTACCACAGCCGTAGCACTGCCGTAGTTGAGCCGATGTTGAACGGATCAATGAGTTATGGAAAAAGTGGGCTAAGATGATGGCGCAATGGCAGCGGAATGGTACGGTAATGGCCTGGGTATTGCCTGGGCATGGTCTGGAAACCCTACAGGTACTCTAGTGCTACAGACCATTCCCTGACCACTGTTAGACCACTCCCTGACCACTATTAGACAACTATCAGACAACTCCGCTACAGTGTGTCTCGTCATCTGATCCCATCCATCTCATAAATCCCATGAATCCCAGTTCAGACCTTCTGCCAGACTCATCCAGAACTTCTCCCACACTTCTCCCGGTTTTTCCCGGTCTCTCCAGTGAAAGGTGGGAGAAGTCTGGGATATGCCCTGGAGCATGTCAGGAAGAGAGTGGGAGAAATTGTAATATAGCATCCCAAACATCCCGCTATCCCATTCATCCCGGTTCAGACCTTTCGAACGCAAATAACCCAAAGTGAAAGTAAATAGCATTGGTATTGATAATCAATTAAATATATAAAGCTGCTTAACTAATCGAAGAATTAAACCACCCAATCATTTTTCTTTTCTTTTGTTTGTTTTGCTATTTTTTCGATTGTTTTCTTATTTTTGATCTATAGCCTTCCAATCAAACCATATGTTACCAAATCAAAGACGAGAGAAAATACTGGAAATGCTCCGTGAAGACGGGTCCGCAAAAGTGGGTGACCTGGCACGGATCTTCAAAGTAACAGAAGTAACTATCCGTCAGGACCTTGAGAAGCTGGAAAAAGAAGAGATGGTGATCCGCGAACATGGCGGCGCCTATCTGAAAAATATCGAAGACCAGGTAAAAGGATTCTATGTGGCCCACCAGGAATTGAACACGCAGGCGAAAGAAAAGATCGCCGCCAAATGCCTGGAGTTTATTGAAAGCGGCGATACCATCATTCTCGATTCCGGTTCAACCGTAACTGAGATCGCGAGAAAATTAAAAGGTTTCAGAAACCTGACGGTAATCACCAACGCGCTGAACATTGCGATGATGCTGGGAACCGAACCGGGCATTGAAGTAGTAATGACCGGCGGCGAATTTAAACCACCTACCTTATCGTTGACCGGTCAAAAAGCGGCCGACTTTTTTAAAGGCATCAACGTCTCAAAGCTCTTTTTGGCCACAGCGGGTATCTCCCTGAAATCAGGATTAACGTATCCCAGCTTAAGTGACATCATAGTAAAGAAAGCCATGATAGAAGCGGCAGAAATGACCTACCTGGTGGCCGATTCTTCCAAAATAGGAAAGAATGCCTTTGCCAGTCTGGGCGCGTTGTCGCTCATCAATTACATCATCACCGACGATGGCATAGAAGATAAAGACAGAAAACTGTTCGAAGAACACGAAATAGAACTTATAGTAGCCAGTTAATAAACCACAAATAATTACAGATGAAGATTGCTCAAACAACGCTTGGTGTTATCATTGGAAACAGAGATTTTTTTCCTGATAAATTAGTGGCCGAAGCACGTACTGAAATTGTTGCCCTGTTTGAAAAATTGAATATCACGCCTATTTTATTAACTGATGCCGATACCAAATTAGGTGGTGTGGAAACTTTTAAAGAAGCACAACGTTGTGCCGATCTGTTTAAAAAACATGCTGCCGAGATCCAGGGTATCCTGGTCGTATTGCCCAACTTTGGCGATGAAAAAGGCGTGGCCGAAACCATCAAGCTGGCTAACCTCAACGTACCCGTGCTGGTGCAGGGCTATCCCGATGACCTTAACAAAATGGACGTAGTGAACAGGAGAGACGCCTGGTGCGGAAAGATCTCTGTTTGCAATAACTTATACCAATTTGGAATAAAATACTCCCTTACCACCAAACACGTGGTAAGCCCTTCTGATGAATCGTTTATTGCCGATCTGAAAAATTTCATGGCCGTTTGCCGGGTGGTAAAAGGGATGCGCAATGTCCGTATTGGCGCAGTTGGCGCCAGACCCGGCGCCTTCAATACCGTACGCTACAGTGAAAAGATCCTGCAACGCAATGGGATCTCTGTTACTACTGTTGACCTGTCTGAGATTTTGGGCAACGCCAACAAATTAACAGCAGACCATGCCCGCGTAAAAGAAAAACTCGAAGGTATTAAAGCGTATACCCCAACCGGTAAAACACCCAATGACAAGCTGGTTCAAATTGCCAAGCTCGATGTAGTGCTGGCTGATTTTATGGCTGAGAACGCACTCGATGCTACTGCCATCCAATGCTGGACCTCCCTGCAACAAAACTATGGTTGCAATGTGTGTACCAACATGAGTATGATGAGTGAGAACATGCTGCCCAGCGCCTGCGAGGTAGATGTTACCGGAACGCTGAGCATGTATGCCATGCAGTTAGCTTCCGGCACACCCAGCGCCCTGGTTGACTGGAACAACAACTACGCCGATGATGATAGCAAATGCGTACTGTTCCATTGTGGTAACTGGGCCAAATCATTCCTGCCCGATATCCAGATCAGCACCGCGCCGATCCTGGGTACATCAGTAGGTGTTGAAAATACCTACGGCGCGTTGGATGGTCGTACCCCTGCTTCGCCGTTGACGTATGGTAGAATAAGCACCGATGACAGCCAGGGTATTATTAAAGCCTATGTGGGTGAAGGTGAATTGACCAACGATGCGCTGAACACCTTTGGTAACCGCGCTGTTGCCCAGATCAATAACCTGCAGGGCCTTATGCAATATGTATGTAGAAATGGCTTCGAGCACCACGTGGTGATGAATGCTAGTAAGACAGCTTCTATTCTTAAAGAAGCTTTTGAGAATTATTTAGGCTGGCAGGTATATTGGCATGCTTAGTTGACCAGTTGATCAGTTGACCAGTTAACGAGGAAGAATGGGAGTAAGAAGGGGGAAGTTGATAGGGTTGACAAAGTTGATGGAGTTAACAAGTTAACAAGTTGAACAGTTGAATATTGTCGCGAGGCCAAATTGCCGATTGCCGATTGCCGATTGCCGATTGCCGATTGCCGATTGCCGATTGCCGATTGCCGATTGCCGATTGCCAAAAAACGAACTAATTATGAACAAGCACGACCTGGAGAAAAAGTCTGTCGAGTATCGCAAAAAGATCCTCAAATATATAGTAGGCGCTAAGGCCGGTCATACCGGTGGCAGCCTGTCCTGTACCGATATCCTGAACGTGTTGTACAATCACGCATTGAAGATATCGCCACAGACATTTACTTCGCCCGACAGGGACCGGTACATCCAAAGCAAAGGCCATTGTGTGGAAGCGTTGTTTGTGGTGCTGGCCGATAAAGGATTTTTCCCGGAAGAACACCTGGAAACCCTTTGCCAGTATAGATCGCACTACATTGGTCACCCTACACGTAAAGTAAAGGGAGTAGAACAAAATACCGGCGCCCTGGGCCACGGTTTACCCATTGCCGTTGGAAACGCCATTGCCGCCAAACTCGACAAACGCGATTATAAAGTATACACCCTCATGGGCGATGGCGAATTGCCCGAAGGGTCCAACTGGGAAGCGGCTTTAACGGCAGCGCATTACAAACTCGATAACCTGTGCGCCATCGTAGATAAAAATACATTGCAGATCACGGCGCCTACGGCAGAAGTGTGTAACACCGATCCGTTGGATGAAAAATGGAAAGCGTTTGGCTGGGCAGTAAAAGAAGTAGACGGGCACGATATAGAAGCGCTGCAAGCAGCTTTCGACAGCCTGCCTTTTGAACCTGGCAAACCCAGTGTGATCATTGCCCATACCGTAAAAGGCAAGGGTGTGAGCTTTATGGAAAACAATCTCAAGTGGCACCATGGCGTGCCTACTAAGGAAGAATATGCATTGGCGATGAGTGAGCTGGAGAATAGCATGGAAAAGGCAACAGTGTAATTAAAGCTGAAGTAAGAAATAAGAAGTAGGAAAAAGGCAGACGGCAGAAGGCAGACGGTAGAAAAACCTCGTCGCTGGGGGAGGTCGGCAACCTGAAACATGTAACCTGTAACAAAAAAGAATGGCGCATATAGAAGCAACAGATCCGAATGGATACAAACCCAACCAGGAGATCTTCTCAGAGATCCTCCAGGAATTGGCAGCAAAAGACAGGGACATTATTGCGGTAACCAGTGATTCCCGTGGATCGGGCAAACTGGTTCCCTTTGGCAAAAAATTCCCTGAGCAGATTGTTGAAGTAGGTATTGCCGAGCAAAACCTGGTAGGTGTAGCCGCTGGTTTGGCTGCTGCCGGTAAAAAAGTATTTGCGGTTTCCCCCGCCTGCTTTTTAACCGCGCGGGCGCTGGAGCAGATCAAGAACGATGTGGCGTATAGCGACAATCCCGTCACGGTAGTAGGTATCAGTGCCGGCGTAAGTTATGGCGCGCTCGGTTCTACCCACCACAGTCTGCACGACTTTGCAGCACTCCGATGCATCAATAACATTACCGTAGTAGTGCCGGCCGATAATTTTGAAACGGCCCAGGCAACGGCGATGGCGGCAAAAACCAACAGTCCCGTATACCTGCGTTTTGGCAAAAAGGTAATGAACAATCTGAAGGAAGTGAACGACGATACTTTTGCCTTTGGTAAAGGCCGCGTGATCACCGAAGGGAATGATGCCGCTATTATTGCCTGCGGTGAAACGGTGTATCCTGCTGTACAGGCTGCGAAGCTGCTGGGGGAACAGGGCATTAACGCTACCGTCGTAAGCATGCATACCATCAAGCCGCTGGATACCGGTCTGCTGGCGAAACTGGCTGCCAGCTGTAAAGCCATTGTTACCGTGGAAGAACATAGTGTATACGGCGGATTGGGTGAAGCCTGCGCTTCTTATCTGATGCAACATGGTTTGCACAAGCCCTTCCGCATTGTAGGTATTCCCGATGAATACACTGTGACCGGTTCACAACAGGATATATTCAATCACTACCATCTTACCAAAGAGGGGATAGCTGAGGTAGTGAAAGGCTTATTATAATGAAAGCCCCCCTCCACCGGAGGGGGGATGGGGGGAGGCCTGTAATTCTATTAACGATTAATTTCTACAGATGAAACGAAGCTTGCCGATATGTATAACATTGCTTGGTCTGCTGTTGGTGTTTACCCAGTGTAAACAACAAAAGACTAAAACCGGGAAAAAGAAAATGGCCGTTGTAGTATCAACGCTCAACAATCCCTGGTTTGTTTTTCTGGCCGAAACGGCTGCCGCCAAAGCCACGGCCCTTGGCTACGATGCCAAGATCTTCGATTCACAAAATAACACGGCTACCGAAGGCGATAACTTCGATAATATTATTGTAGCCGGTTACGATGCCATCCTTTTTAACTCAACCGATGCCAATGGCTCGGTGGCCAACGTAATGAAAGCAAAGGCGGCGCGCATTCCGGTCTTTTGTATGGACCGAGAGATCAATGCCACCAATGCGGCTACCTCGCAAATATTATCCGACAGTTACTCCGGCGCCGTTGCCATAGGAGTGGACTTTACCCAACAATTACATAAGAAAGGAAACTATGTTGAGTTATTGGGCCTGGTAGGTGATAATAACACCTGGGCTCGCTCAAAAGGTTTTCACAGCGTTACCGATAATTATCCCGGGTTAAAAATGGTAGCCCAGCAAAGCGCCGACTTCGATCGTAACAAGGCCATGGAAGTAATGGAAAGCATTCTGCAGGCACAGCCTGATATCGACGCCGTTTTCTGCGGTAATGATGGTATGGCCATGGGCGCCTACCAGGCACTGGTAGCCGCCGGTAAAGCCACCAAAGTAAAAGTGTTTGGCTTTGATGGCGCAGAAGATGTGATCACCGCCATTAAAGAAAATAAAGTATACGGCACAGGTATGCAGTTTCCCAGGGTAATGGCGGAAACTGCCGCGCAGTTTGCCGATGAATACATAAAGGGTAGAAGAGATTTTCCACAGAAGATCCCGGTAGCAGTAGAACTGGTGACACCCAAAAACATCAACGATTATATTGCCTACGGAAAAAAGTAAAGTATGGCCAGGAAAATAGTAAAATACGGGTTGCTTGCGATTGTTATAAGTTTGGTTGCCTATAAATCTGTCTTCATCGTAAAACTCAGCGAGCTTCAGACAGTAGAACCAAAAGACTTTGATGCCCCCGCTTTTGTCCAAAAGCTGTGGGAAGGCAAATTGCCCGCCCGCCTCGATAGCGCCATCTCTCTCGATGCTTTGCAGGCAGCCATGAAGGCGAACCCCGGCGCTGCTTTCGACACATACTTCAATTCCCTGAGCATTGGTAACATTCGCTATGGACTGGTGAAATTAACCGGTAAAGTAGTGGCCATAAATGATGATGAGGTAACAGTGGTAACCGGTAACAGCAAAGACCCGCTTACGGTGAAAATTGCTACCGAGTACGTGTATGGCAATGCGATCAGGGATGCGAGCCGACTGGTTGATATCAGGGATTTTGTAAACACTACCGATCTGAATAATATTTCTGAAGCGCTGAATAAAAGAGTACGGAATGTAATACTGCCGCCTTTTAAATCGAAAGTGAAGAAGGATGATACTATTACCTGTACGGGCGCGCTGGAACTTAACGAAGCGCATTACTCGTTAAACGACCTGGAAATTATTCCTGTTCAATGTAAAATCATTCAACAATAACCATGTTGATTGCACAAAACATAACGAAGAAGTTTGCCGGAGTTACTGCCCTTAATAACGTGAACCTGGAACTGCATCCCGGTAAGGTGAATGCCATTATCGGGGAGAACGGCGCCGGTAAGTCTACCCTCATGAAGGTGTTGTCGGGAGTGTATGTTGATTATGAGGGCGCCATTATTTACAACAACGAGCCGTTAAAACTCACCGGCACTAAAGATGCAGAAGCAAAAGGCATTGTGATCATTCACCAGGAGTTGAACCTGGTGCCGGGCCTCAGCATCACCGAAAATATTTTCCTTGGCCGTGAGCGCTGCAATACACTGGGTATGCTCGATAAAAAAGAGATGGCCCGGGAAACCAGAACGTTGTTGGAGAAAGTAAAACTGGATGCTGATCCCGGTCAGTTGGTAGGCGCCTTAAAAGTTGGGCAACAACAACTGGTGGAGATAGCCAAAGCCCTGCATACAAAGGCCAACGTAATTATCATGGATGAGCCTACTTCGGCCATCAGTGATAAAGAAGTAGACAACCTGTTTGTGATCATCAACGAACTGCGCAGTGAAGGCAAAACCATCGTTTATATTTCGCATAAATTGAAAGAACTGTTCACCATTGCCGACCGGTTTGTGGTGATGCGGGATGGCTGTTCCATTGAAAGTGGCACAATGGCCGATATAAAGCAGGATGAGCTGATCCATAAAATGACGGGCCGTGCGTTAAACGGAACCACCAACAATGCCACGCAAATATTTACCGAGCCGGTATTGCGGGTGGAAAACATCAACCTGAAAAGTACATTGCGCTTTAAAAGCAATGTGCTTACTGATATTTCACTCACCCTGCACAAAGGTGAGATCGTTGGGCTGTATGGATTGATGGGCGCCGGCAGAACAGAATTGATGGAAACCCTGTTCGGCCTGCATCCCAAAAGGGCCAGTGGCAACATTTTCGTCAATGAAAAAGCGGTGCAGATCCAATCGCCCATCCAGGCCATTAACCACGGTATTGCTTTGGTACCGGAAGACAGAAAAGCGCATGGCCTGATCCTGAATCAAAAAATAAAAACGAACATCAGTATCACGGTGCTGAACACGTTGGAAAAATGGGGCATCGTGCTGGCCAATAAAAGAGAAACCCGGTTGTCGAAAGAATATATCCGGCAACTGGGCATCAAAACCCATTCTGAAAACAATCTTGCCGGAAACCTCAGCGGTGGTAATCAGCAAAAGATCGTGCTGGCCAAATGGCTGGCTACAAATCCGGGCATTTTGCTGCTGGATGAACCAACGCGCGGTATCGACATCAATGCCCGGTTCGAGATCTACAGCCTGATGAAGAAACTGGCTTCGGCCGGCATGGCTATTCTGCTGGTCTCATCAGAATTACCGGAGATCCTCACGGCCTCGCACCGCGTGCTGGTAATGGCGGAAGGAAGGCTGACCGCCAACATTCCTATTGCCGAAGCAACTGAAAGCAATATTTTGAAACATGCCATACAACATAATATTACTGCCTGATGATTGCGATTCAAAGAAATAATACGATAAACCTTGCCCGGCTGCAATCAGTGATCGCGCTGGTTGTTCTGTGCACCATCGTTGGCATTTTAAGCGACAAGTTCCTTACCATGGACAATGGCTGGAATGTGTTGCGGCAGATAGCGGTGAACATCTGCATCTCTGTTGGTATGACGCTGATTGTGTTAACTGCGGGCATCGATTTGTCAGTAGGTTCCATCCTGGCCTTGTGTGGCGCTATCACCGCCGGTTTATTAAAGAACGGGATCAAGCTGCCATCGGCCGATCTTTTTGTTGGTTTTACCCTTTTAGGCGCCTTGTTAGGGGGCATCATCACAGGCTCCCTACTTGGCTGGTTTAATGGATTTGTAATTACGAAGTTCAAAGTACCGCCGTTTGTAGGCACGCTGGCCATGCTCACCATTGCACGTGGCCTCACCATGTTGTGGACGCAAGGCCATCCCATCAGTAACCTCGGTGCTCCGTTCGCCACTATCGGTACCGGTTGGTTGCTGGGTATTCCCGTGCCGGTTTGGATCGCAGGCGTTGTCGTATTGCTGGCGATATTTATTACGCGGCAAACAAGACTGGGCCGGTATATTTATGCCATTGGCGGCAATGAAAATGCCGCCATCTTATCAGGCATCAACATCAATAAAGTAAAATTAATTGTATACAGCATTGCCGGTGCATTGGCAGCAGTAGGTGGCATTATGGTCACCTCAAGGCTCGACTCGGCGCAGCCCAATGCCGGAACCGGTTATGAACTGGATGCTATTGCAGCAGTAGTGATCGGTGGCACTTCTTTATCAGGAGGGAAGGGCAGCATTGGCGGTACCGTAATGGGTGCCGTGATCATCGGCGTATTGAATAACGGCCTCGTGTTGTTGAACGTATCCCCCTTCTGGCAGCAGGTAGTAAAAGGGGCTGTTATTTTAATTGCGGTTATTATTGATAAAGGCGGAAATAAGAAATGACAAACATGAGCAAACAACAATATGTGCTGGCGATTGACCAGGGAACCAGCAGTACCAAAACCATTATTTTTAATGAACAGGGGAAAGTGGTGGCGCGTGGTCATGAACCGTTGCAAACGAATTATGGCGCCAATGGTTTTGTTGAACAGGACCCCGAGGGTATTGTGCAGAACGTGCTGGCATCGGTAAAACATTGCCTGGAAGATCTTGCCAGTCAGCAGTTGGATGTACGGGCCATAAAAGCCATCGGTATCAGCAACCAGCGCGAAACATTTGTTGTGTGGGATAAAAGCGGTAAACCATTGTACAACGCCGTGGTATGGCAATGCAAACGGTCGGTAGACATTTGTGAGCGGTTAAAACCATTGCCCATTGCCGAAGACATCAAGACCAAAACCGGTTTACTCGTTGATCCTTATTTCTCGGGCACCAAACTGGTTTGGTTGTATGAAAATGTAGCCGAAGTAAAACAGGCCATCGATAAAGGGGAAGCCTATTTTGGCACTATCGATACCTGGTTATTGTATAAATTCACGAACGGACAAAGCTATTATACCGATCATACGAATGCATCACGCACTTTGTTTTTTAACATTGAATCCCTCGATTGGGATGCCGATCTGTTGAAAGCATTCAACCTGCAAACGCTCAACCTGCCGCGTTGTGTGCCTGCTTCCTTTATGTTTGGCAAAACCACCCTGCTGGGCGTGCTGGAAAACGCTGTTCCCATAACCGGCATGATCGGGGATTCTCACGCCGCTGCATTCGGACAAGCCTGCCTGGAACCCGGTTCTGCCAAAGCTACGCTGGGCACAGGTTGCTCTGTCATGATGAATATCGGCGACAAACCCAAAGCTTCTTCCACCGGTATGGTAACCACCATTTGCTGGAGCACTGAGCAACAGGTTTGTTATGCGCTGGAAGGCGTGATCGTTACCTGTGGCGCTACCATTGAGTGGTTGAAGAATGAATGGGAATTGTTTAACGACAGCCGCGATACCGAAGCCATGGCCATGGCGCTGGAAGATAACCAGGGCGTATACCTAATACCCGCATTCAGTGGTTTGGGCGCGCCCTATTGGGAAATGAACCGCAAGGCCAGCATTCATGGTTTGACCTTCGCCACTACCAAAAATCATTTGGTGCGTGCGGCGCTGGAAACCATTCCCTACCAGATAAAAGACGTAATTGGCGCTATGGAAACAGACGCCGGTTTATTGTTGAATCAGTTGATGGTAGACGGTGGTATTACTGGTAATCGTTTTGTGGTGCAGTTCCTGGCCAACCAGTTAAACCGTAAAGTAGTTATCAGCGGCTTCCCCGAAGTTTCCGCCCTGGGCGCCGCTTATATGGCGGGGTTAAAAGCAGGGGTGTATACCGGGTTGCAGCAATTACAGCAATTGAAGGTGATAAAAGATACACTTGTTCCTGCCGATGTAGAAAAGAATAAGGTGTGGTATGCGGGATGGAAAAGAGCCATTGGCTCTTAGTTGACCAGTTGATCAGTTGACCAAGGAAGTTGACAGGTTGACGGAGTTAACAAGTTAACAAGGAATACAAAATTAAAAAGGGCCCAGGCTATTTTAAACAGCCTGGGCCCTTTTCTTGTATCAATTTTCGTACTTCCTACTTCTTACTTCAGCATCTTCATGCTTTGTATTTCCTGGTTAACTGGTTAACTGATCAACTGGTTAACTGTCCCATCTACTTAGCAAAATAGTTCCTTAATTCCCCTGAGTTCTCACTATAATTCCACCGTATCTGATCCGCTTTCCCATCTCCATTCACATCATTGAAATAGAAGTACGTATTCTCGCTTTGAGATGTGCCGCGTAACGTATAAACAGGTCCGTTAAAGGCGCCGGATTCGGAATAATAAACTTTGAGGAAGCCGGTATAGTTAGCCGGGTTCCAGTATACTTTATCAGCAAAGCCATCTCCATTCATATCGGCAAAATAGAAGCGGGTGTTTGATAAACCGCTGGAGGCGGAATTGCTGAAAGAAGCGTTCGCTGTAAAGGTGCCATCGCCATCGGCCGTGTATACCATTGTTTTGCCTGCGTTCAGATCAGGATGCCAGTAAATTTTGTCGGCCTTGCCATCACCGTTTACATCGGCATACCAGAATTGTGTACCGGCAGTGGTGCTGGCGCCTTCGGCGCCCGATACTACGGTGCCGCTAAAACTACCACCGGAAGTGGCTAAGTAAACACGGGTATGCCCATTGTCGAAGGTAGCGTTCCAGTAAATTTTATCAGCTTTTCCATCACCATTCACATCTGCAAAATTGTAGATAGTAGTGGCGCCTCCGCTGGTTCCTTCCGGATTGTCAACTGCCGTGGCGCTAAAGTTGCCACCTGTCGTTGCCAGGTAAACGAGGGTATGTCCTGAGTTGAGTGTGGGGTTCCAGCGAACCTCATCCGCTTTGCCATCCCCATTGATATCCGCATAATAATAGCGCGTGGTAGAAGAGGTGGAAGCGCCGGCGGCATGGGTAACAGCCGTAGCGGCAAAAGTGCCATCGCCATTAGAGAGGAACACTCTTGGTTTACCACTGTCATAAGTATAGTTCCAGTAAATTTTATCGGCATCACCATCGCCGTCTACATCAGCAAAAAAATAGTCGGTGGCGGAGCTGGCGCTGATGCCATTGGCATCGATATGGGCGCTGCCAAAGATGCCGGGAACATAAGTTGCCATTACAGGCCAGTGGTCGGAGGGCCAGAGCGTTTGTCCGTTTACGGTGAAGCTTTTAGTGATCACGCTGGAGCTGGTGAAAGCCATGTTGCGGGTGCTGAGTAACCAGTCGATCTTGTGATCGCCTGTAGCATCCCAGCCATGAAAAGTAGGATCGCCGCTGCTATCGAACAGGGCGTCAACCATGTTCAGGCCGCTGGCATCTTTTATAATACCCATTTCGGCCGTACCGGGCTGGGCGTTAAAGTCGCCAATACAAATAACCGGCAGGTTGGCGGTGTTGTTGTTGTTGATGTTCAGTAATACAGTGTCCGCATTCAGCTGGCGTTCGGCAGAGCTTAAGGTGGTCCAATGGCTGTTCACCACAAAATAACTGTTGGCGGTGTTTAGCTTGTCCTGCAACACCACCCATTTGCCGGAACGGTATTCTGTCTCCATCATGGTAAACCAACCAGCACTGGTGCGGGTAAACCGGCTGTTCTTGTAATAGATCGTTTTGGGTGAACCGTTAGCAGAGCCGCCTTTGTAATATCCATAGCCGGCGGCTGTCAGTTGGGTATTGAACCAGGTTTCGATGCTGTCAACGGCAATTTCCTGCAGCCCTACGATATCCACATTATTATCGAGGATGATCTGCAGACAATAGTCCTTGCGAACATACTGCGAGAAGGGATCGGTGGGGTCGTCATTCCTGACGTTAAACGACATCACCTTGATCGGGTTCATGTCGGAAATGGTAGAGGCGGCTACGGCTGCCCGGGCATTGGGTTGGGTAGCAGCGGCGGATTTGCCGGCTGCCTTCTCAAAGGATGCCTTTTTACAGGCTGCAAAGCCAATGACAAGCAGTAGGAGCCAGGGCATGGCAATGCCTGGGTTAATTAAATTACCTTTTTTCATGTTGACAAAGTTTTAGTTGGTACTTTTTGTGTTTGGTTTATGGAAATAGATAATCCATTATTGGTTGACAATAATTAAAATATAGGGAAATGAATAAAAACGGGCGGTTCGAACCTGTTGTATTTCAGGCTATAATTTAAGAGAACGTGCGGCACTTATGAAACAAAAGTAACTGTAATTAAAGTTAACTAAACCAATTGTGGATATGAATTTAAGTAAATTAAAGTTTTGGAAATAATTAAGTAAAGATTATTTAATGGAAGGGCATTAAAAAAGGTGGGTCACTCTTTGACAGTGGCTCACCTTCATAAACAAGTAAATCATTTGTCAGCCGGTGGACGGCTCACCTTCATAACAAGGTGAGCCGCCCTTTAAGGGCGACCCACCTGATTTTAACTTTAAAACTTAAGAACTATACCTCTGGGGATTCAGAATTCTTATACCACGAAAGCGCACCGGTAGGGCACTTTTCAACCTGATTTTTAATCGCTTCCGAATCGGCGCCGGTCATGGTGACCCAGGGTTTTGTTTTTAAGTTGAACACCCTGGATAATTGCGTTACACAGCGGCCCGAATGTTTGCAGAGCTCCGGTTTCCAAACCACGGTAATCTCTCCGTTGGTGTATTTTAGTTTCTTTTCAACGTCTTCATCGTGATAGATATAGCTTCTCACTTTGATGTTTCCTTCAAGCAGTTTGGAAACGGGGCATTGGGCGGCAATTTCCAGCAACCTGTTCTTTTGCTCGGGATCCACACCTTCCGGTAAGAGAACATCGCGGTCGATATAGGTGGTCAGTGCATCGCCCTCCTTTGTCTGCCACATATTTACATTCACCTTAATCTCAGGAATGTCCCAGCCTTTTCTGTCGATATACATGCGCAGGGTCACCAGGGTACAACTGGCCAGTGAAGATAATAACAGGGTAAAAGGATCGGGGCCAGTGTCCTGGCCGCCTTGTTTTTCTGGTTCATCGGCAATGAATTGTCCATTGCGCCATTCAATAACACACTGGTATTTAGTGGTTCCAATAGTGCCATGAACCGGTTTTTGTAATTTATATTCCATGTGAGGGTTTTGGGCACAATTTACACCTTTCTGTCAGGTGATCAGGTAAGGATGGCGCAGGACGGTTGGCATAGCTGAATTGGGTAATTTAAGTGATACCAAACGATTGAACCAACTATGAAAAAAATGTATGCTGCTGCAGCGATATGCCTGCTGCTGACCGGGTTTTCTACATCCGCTCTTTGCAAGATCTATTATGTGGCCACCGATGGCAACGATGCCAGTGACGGCGAAATCAGTACTCCATTCCTCACTATTCAACGGGCACAAACTTCCGCAGCAGCGGGTGATACGGTGTACATCCGGGGAGGTACCTACGTAATGACCACCGCACAAATCGCGAAGTATTCCAGCATCTGGGCTTATGTTACCCTGCTTAATAAAAGCGGCGCCAGTAATAATCGCATCAAATACTGGAACTATCCCAATGAGAAACCAGTGTTTAATTATTCGGGCATTAATCCCGCGGGTTATCGCATTAATGCCTTTCAGGTCACCGGTTCGTGGATCCATATCAGGGGCCTTGAAGTGGTGGGCGTACAGGTGAATATTACCACGCATACCCAAAGTGAATGCTTTGAGAACACGGGCAGCAATAATATTTATGAAAGACTGAGTATGCATGATGGTAAGGCCATCGGATTTTATTTAACCAAAGGCGGCAACAACCTGGTGCTGAATTGTGATGCTTACAATAATTGGGACAATGTTTCTGAAAACGGGTTGGGTGGCAATACGGATGGGTTTGGCTGTCATCCCAACAAGGACGGGGTTGGGTATACCAATAACGTGTTCAGCGGTTGCCGGGCCTGGTTTAACAGTGACGATGGCTTCGATTGCATCAATGCATTTGAGGCGGTAACCATCGAAAACTGCTGGAGCTTTTACAATGGGTATTCTACTTCCTTTGCCAGTTTGGGTGATGGTAATGGATTCAAAACAGGCGGTTTTGGCGTTACCGATTTCAGTAATCTGCCGGCTACTATTCCCCGCCACAACGTTCGTTTTTGTATGGCTATCCGGAATAAAGCGAACGGTTTTTATGCCAATCACCACCTGGGCGGCAACAACTGGTATAATAACTCGGCTTATTACAATGCCGTAAATTACAATATGCTGAACCGAAGTGCGGATCATACGGCAGATGTACCGGGTTATGACCATAACCTGAAGAATAACCTGGGCTGGGGAGGCCGTAGTGCAGAGTACAGCAACCTGGATACTTCTACCAGCAATGTGAGTTATAACTATTTTACATTGCCGGTGACCGTTAACAGCTCGGATTTCCTGAGTATGGACCAAAGTCTGCTGACGGCAGCCCGCCAGTCGGACGGAAGTTTGCCTGTCAATAATTTTATGCGGCTGGTTACCGGCAGCGATCTGATAAATAATGGAACAGATGTTGGTTTTGCTTACAATGGATCGGCGCCCGACCTGGGTTGTTTTGAATCTTCGGAAACAGCAAGAGAAGTTACTACTTCATCAACGGCAAAACCTGTTTTCTTTTATGCGGTACATGGTTTTACCACTGCTAAAAGGGACCATTAATACTTCCTATTGTTGTGGCGAGAACAATAGCCGATACCAGCACAGCTCCGCCTATTGTATAGCCAAGGGCGCCGAGCACATAACTATTGACAGTGCGCTTCTGGTCTTTTTGTAACACTTCAATTTTTTGTACCTGGTTCAGGTTAAAAGAATAGGGTCCGGGAACGGCGGTGGTACCGGGTTGAATATACAGGTGCACTTCATTCAGCACGCCCAATTGGTTGGGGTCGGATCTTTTATACCGGTGATGGTGGTTTATACCACCTGCCAGGTGTAGTTTGTGTTCGGGCGCCAGGGTGTCTAATGAACAGGTGATGACCGAATGGTCGGCGCTGAGCTGCACATGGTTCATATAATACGCGTTGCCGCCTTCCCGTAAAACAAAATACCGGTTCATTAATTTCAGGCTGTCAATTTTTTGCCCGGTATGGTTGCTGGCGGTTGGCGTTATCGTTTGCGCCAGGTAATAAGTGTGACAGCCCGTACAAAATATAAAGGCCAGCATGATTGCCCAAAAGGCTGTTGTGGCGTTGGTGCAGTGTTTCATGGTTTAATATTGATGTGGTTAGAACCAATATCCTATGGTAAAACCGAGATAGTGATTTTTAGTACGGTTGCTACTATAACTGTAGGATATATTCTTTAAGCCCTGCATGTAGTTAGCCCCGATAGAAAAACCTATTGGCCATTCATACAGCAGCAACAGGTTCACGCCCATATCATTGGTTTCCATGCCATAGTTGGCCTTTTTATTTAGTAACAGGCTGATTACCGGTCCGGCCCCAGCCAGTAACTTTTTTTCACCAAGTGGGATTACATACAGCAGGTTTACCGGAATGTCAATGTAAGTAAAGGTGGTCCTGTCCACATACTCGGATTGAGTAGTTGTATTGGTGTTGGAATTGAAATAGGTTGTGACATACCTCGCTTTGGCGCCTTTGCCGGTAAGTACAAGCTCGGGTCGTAACAAAAACTTTTTACCGAGATTGATGTGCGCAAAGAATCCGCCAGTTCCCAGGATCCTTGAATGGTAATTTGTTTTTGCAGGAGAGGATGATTTTACGGAAATATTTGAAACAGCTATTCCGGCTTTTATGCCAACATGAAATTGGGCATGCACAGGTACTAGTGTAAGCAATGCAATGGAGAGCAGGCATGCTATGGGAGTGCAGTTGGTTACCATTGGTCGAACGGGTTTAAGGGCCATATACAAACTAAACAGGATGTACAAACTAAAATCTCATAGGTACATCAGGTACGGGGAGATCTTTGTGAAGTTCAGTTGGAGTGAGATTGGACGATCAAATACTCACCTGTTCAAATATATAATAATTTTAATGGATTGCGCGTTTTTGAAAAGATTTTACGATTACCAATTGTTTTGTAGCTTACAATACACTTAATGAAAAAGGCATCACTCTTACATATATTGGTTAGCATGCTGTGTTTAGTCAGTTGCGCCAGGTTCGATAACGATCTGTTTGACTCCATCAGCAAGAATGATATTGGCAGTGTAGACCATATGCTAAGAAAGGGCAGGGCAGATGTGAATAAGAAAGATGCGAAAGGCCGCACGCCTTTATTGCTGGCTGCCGGTTTGGGGGAAAAAGACATGGTTCACCTGCTGATCACCAATGGCGCGCATACCGAAGATAAAGACCCGTTTGGCGAAACGCCGCTATCGGTTGCAGCGATGAAAGGAAACACAGAAGCTGCTCATGTGCTGGTGGAGAACAAGGCAAATGTAAATACGGTAAACAACGATCAGGTAACTCCGCTCATGTACGCCGCTTCCTATGGTTTTCCTGACATTGTTTCTTTGTTATTGGATCACGATGCCCTTGTGAATGCGGTGAGCAAGGAAAAACTGACCCCGCTTGTATATGCCTGTAACAATAATCATAAAGATATTGCCGGCCTGCTGATAGCCCATCATGCCGATGTGAATTACCTGATGCATGACAATGAAACCATCTTAATGATGCTTTGCACGAAAGGCTATGCCGAACTGGCCCTGTTGTTAATTGACAATGGCGCCCAGGTAAATGCACAAACCACTTATAAAGCCACTGCATTAATGGCTGCCTGCCGTAACCGCCATCCCGATGTAGTAAAGGTATTGCTGGCCGCCCATGCCGCCCCAACCATTAAAGACGAGAATGGAGAAACCGCGTTGGATCATGCTAAGCGGGCGGGAGATCAAACGATAGTTTTGATGTTAGAAAAGGGACCAGGTAGTAATAAGTAAAAGTTACAGGTTCCAGGTTACAGGGAAATTCTGTAACCTGGAACCTGTAACAGGAAATTTGTAACCTGAAACCGGTAACTGGTATCAGGTAACTAGAAGATACGCGTCATCAATCCCGATCCATTCCCGGAACCACCACTTCCAGTGATAGTTATATGACCGGCATTGCCATTACCATCATAGCCCCAGGCTTTGTTGTTGGTAGCTGTGCAATTGGTAACGGTATGGGGCACGTTTTGTCCGGCGCTGCCCAGTTTAAAACCATTGCCATCGCCATTGGTTCCATACCCATTGTTCGAAGCGGTGCAACCGGTAATGGTAACGGTGGAAGGTTGTCCGTACAGATCCCAGCCATCATCGGAGTTGTGATTGGAAACGCAGCTTTGGAACTTGTTGCCAGCGCCACCGGATAATTTACAGGCAAAGCCATCGGCATTTTCACCACCGTTGGCATTGTCGTAATTCTCATTCGAATGGCAGGAAACAATGGAATTGTTGTGCGCGCCATTGTAGACCTGCAGGCCTGTGTCGTGATTACCGGTAGTGGTAACGTTATTAACGTAGTTGTTTCCACCTGTCTGGATTACCAGGCCGGCATCAGGGGCATTCTTAATCACCATATTGGTGATGTTCCAGTAGCTGCCGTTACATTTTACACCCCAGCTGCCGCTGGGCTGGCCCGAACAATCGAGCGTACCACCGGTAAAATTGATCTTGGAGCTGGACGTGCCGCTGTTCAGCAACTGCAGCGTAGCTGTTAGCTTAATAGTACCACTAACGGTAATAATATCACCGGCTTTCGCATTGGCAATGGCTGTCTTTAAGGCCGATTCGGTTGTAACTGTCGTGTTAGTTTCTGTAGTAGCGGAGTGGTCTGATGGATCAGCAGGCAGTTCGTGGTTCTTTGCGCAGCTGGCAAAAAGAATTACTAGCGCCGCCAGGGCGCTGAGATTTTTTTTCATACTTTAAGGCAAGTTTAATCGTTAAAAAAAATGTTCGCCTCTAAATTTAGCACTTGTACCAAATTGTTAGAGTTAGATGTTAACATTAATTTGTGCAATCGTTGCCGGTATCGATTGCACTTTGCCTGCAATATTTTAATAACAGTATAAACCACATTTGTAAAGGCAAAGGGCAAAGGGCAGAAGGCAGAAGGCAGAAGGCAGAAGGCAGAAAGAATGCCCTCAGCGCAAGATCGGTATTAATCTCGAAGTACGCGAGCCATGTTTGCCGTTTGCCGTCTGCCGTTTGCCGCCTAGAACTCCTTCCCATCTATATTGTATAAATTATAATCCGTCATAGGCGCATCGGTATAACCCAGGTTTCTGCCCATGGTTATTACCTGTCCTCGATGATATGTACTATGGTTGGCCACCTGCATAATGTATTCGAAATTCCTGAAGTCGCAGCTGAACCAGGGGCTTTCAATAAAGGTCCTTTCCTGCACGGTTTCATCGGTCATACTACTGATAAAGGTGGCCAGTTCGCCGGAGGTTTTCAGCAATGTATCAAATACGTCTTGCAGGCTGCCAGTAAATTCACTATAAGGCAGTTGATCCTGTTTTTTAATTATAGTAAGCCAGTAACGTTCTGTTTGCCAAATGTGTAGCAGGGTAAGCCTGATACTGGGAAAGCTGCTGGCCACTCCCTGTTCCAGATCGGCCGCCGGTTTGCTTTTCAACCATCTTACCAGCGTGGTGTTTGCCCACAGGTTGTAATTCGCATAGTTCTTCATTAAATAGGCAATCGCCGTATCTGCTGTGGCCGGGGCCATGTATTGGGTTGTCATATTTGTTGTTTTTTATTGGTACAAAGTAAAATATGGGTAGTGACAACAGTATGTCAGCAGGATGGAAAAAAAGGGCGGGGGTTTTATATTTAAGAAATGTATATTATCTTGGCAGCTAATCATTATATCTATGAAATCCATTACGTTAATCCTGTTTACCCTCGTGTCTTTCATACAAGGATATGGTCAGGCTGCCGGCGGGCAGGAATTTGGGGAGGATATCAGATCCTGGTTGAAGCTGGGTGAACACAAGGTTGACCTTATGTCTGTAAAGCAATCGCTAACCACCCGGCAGGTTGAACTCAGCAACAAGGTGATGAAGGCCATGCAAAAGAATGCACTCTGGGTGCGTGACTCTCTTCCAAATGTTACCGATTCTACGCTCATCTACGAAAAGTTTGGCTTATCAAAAGCGGAGTTCGACGAATACCTTCTTTCCGGTGAAAAAAAGAGCACCCCCGAGCTGGTAAAAACAGGGGATGAAACCCTGGTGATAACCCGTAAAAAGAATAACCTCGTTTTTACAGGCACCGGCCGGTTAAAAGTGCTGGACTCTTTAAAATTCAATACTGCCCTGAACGAACCCCTGTATAATAGCAAGGAGCTGGAGTTGAGTAATAAGTCGGGTGTTGATAACAGTGATAATCCTTTTAAGAGTCCCTGGAACGGCTACCATTTTACCTACGAGCATTATGGCGATGTGACGGACAATGATCCCAAAAACCTCACCGCCCAAACCATCACTTTTGATGTAGGCCAGATCAAGGACAGCGGCAATACCATTCTCATGTTCATGCTGATGAATTTTGAAAACGGCAAAATGGTGCAATCTTCTACCGTTATCTGTATGTTTAAATAGCGGTTAACAGAAACATAACAATCCACAATAATATTTGGCATTTTTCTACTTTCCCCATTCTTTTTGATCGATTTTGTCAAAAAGGGTGGGGTTTGAGTATTTTATTACACATAACCACGGTCAATTTTTGTTAATCATTACCTTATGTTGTAATAAACTATATATTATTCTTCAGGCTTATGATTTGCATTATGGAGTGGGGTTCCATGCAAAACCTTTATGGGGATTGACCACTAAATTCTTTTGAGTGATAGAACATGAGTTGCTTCGATAGGGGATATTTAGTTTTTCCATTTTTTTAATTATTAACGATTGCTACTAACATTTCACAAACTTTTTCGTGTTTGTTAGGGCAACTTTTATTGCTTAAACAAAATAAGAACGTGTATGCAACGATCAACTTATGTGGTTATTATGGCTGGTGGTATTGGCTCTCGTTTTTGGCCGGTAAGCAGAACAGACTATCCCAAACAATTTCTTGATATATTGGGAACTGGTGAAACATTGATCCAGCAAACATTCCGTCGGTTCG